>JAGVCY010000307.1 GCA_020058965.1 Candidatus Omnitrophota bacterium
CAATCCCGGCTGAGCCCTAAACGGAATCGTCGTGCCCCTAAATTTACCGGACAATATTTTCATAGTTCATGCTCCGGAAATCTGGCGCGCAATTCCTCGCGTGCCGCCTGATGCTCCGGCCGGCTCAGCGTCGGATCCTCTCGAATCCACCGCTCCGCCTCCTCGCGCGATTTCATCAGTATCGCCCCGTCACGCGCCAGGTCTCCGATCTTTAGCTGCGGAAGACCGTGTTGTCGATTGCCCCAAATATCGCCTGGCCCCCGAAGCCGAAGGTCCCGCTCGGCTATTTCAAACCCGCTTTCGGTTTCGATAAAGGCCTCCAGCCGCTCTCTCGCGGTATCGTCGGACGCATCCGAAATCAAATAGCAGAATGATTCATGTCTCCCGCGGCCAATGCGGCCGCGCAACTGATGCAGCTGACTCAATCCGAAGCGTTCGGCATTTTCGATCACCAGCACACTCGCATTCGGCACATCGACCCCCACCTCCACCACGGTTGTCGCGACGAGCACCTGAATACGGTTTTCAGCAAAATCATTCATCACGCGCTGTTTTTCTTCGCCGCTCATTCGCCCGTGAATCAGCGCGACCCGGTGGGGCTCGAGAACTTTTTGCAGATCAGCGAAGCCCTCCTCAGCGGACCGCATCCCCTTGCCGGTTGAATCCACCGACGCATGCACCACAAACACCTGTCGTCCCTCATCCGCCGCCTGCCGCGCCGCCGCCATCACCGCTTCTCTTTGCGCCGGGCCCACCCAAATCGTATGCACCCGCCCGCGCCCCGAAGGGCGTCCCTTCATAAGGGTCACATCCATATCTCCGTACAAAGTTAGAGCCAGTGTCTGAGGAATCGGCGTCGCAGTCATTGCAAGGACATGCGGTGCGGCGGATTTATCGGTTAATTTTTTACGCTGAAATACGCCAAATTTATGCTGCTCATCGACCACGACCATCGCCAAATCCTTAAAATTGATCTCATCCTGAAAAACCGCATGTGTTCCCACAAGAATCGACAAATCCCCCGACGCGGCCGCTTGAAGCGTCCGCTCGCGATCCACCCCGGAAATCCCCCTGCAAATAAGACCCACCGAATGCCCCGCCGCCGCAAAGATGCGGCTCAGCGTGATGAAGTGCTGCTGGGCCAAAATCTCGGTCGGAGCCAACAAAACTCCCTGCCGGCCCGACCGCGCTGCCGCGTACAGCGCAAAAGCGGCAACCGTCGTCTTTCCGCTGCCCACCTCGCCCTGAAGCAACCGGTGCATCGCAGCGCCCGCCCTTAGATCCGCACTTACGGCCTCGATCGCGGTCCGCTGCGGATCCGTAAAACTAAATGGAAGTAATTTTTGGAAGTCCTCAACCAGCGCCGCGTTCCAAGGCGTCTTGGCGGATACTTTCGAAACCCGTTTGTGCTTGCGCGACATGAGCAGCAGCTGGATAAAAAAGAATTCGTCAAAAACCAGGCGCCGGTAGGCTTTTTTTAATTCCTCATCGGTCTTGGGAAAATGAATGCTTTTGAAGGCAAACCGGCGATTTTCAATTTCTTGCGACCGACGCGTATCGGGAGGCAGCGGATCCTCAATATACGGTAAGACATCCAACAAAAGCTGATACTCGATCGACCGCAGCACCCTCGGGGTCAGGTCACCGCCGCAGGCATAAAAAGGGACGATACGGCCCGTATGGATCCGTTTGGGATCGGAATCGGCGGAAATAATTTCATAGTCGGGATGGATGAGCTGGACTTCGCCGGGCTTGCGAACCCATCGGCCAAAGAGCGCCACGCGGCCAACGCCTTTAAAAGTTTCTTCGAGATAATCCGATCGAAACCAAAGTCCGACGGCCAGTCCAATGTTCGTCTCAAGTTCAAGTCTGAAGATAGTGGGCCCGCGTCTTGTTCGGATCAGCTTTGCTCGGAGCACCCGCCCTTCCACCAAGCCCTTTTCGCCGTCCGCCGTTTCTGCGGGCTTCCGCGCAAGGGTTCGATCTTCGTATCGGCGCGGAAAATGAAACAACAGATCCTGAACGGTGTGAATCCCGAGCCGCTCCAATTCCAGAAGCCGCTTGGGTCCGACACCCTTCACGAAACGCAGGGGCTGAGCGAGAGGGTTGGGCGGGTTCTTTTTTTCTTGCTCTGGCCTATCCTGCGTGATAGTATTTCGTTCTTTCATTGGCCGCTACCTATGTAACCAGAGACGCGAGGCAACCACCCATGGCAAGAATTTGCGAAGTTTGTGATAAAAAACCTTTGACCGGCAAGCAAGTCGCTCGCCGTGGTATTTCCAAAAAAGCCGGCGGTATCGGTCTTAAGACGACGGGCATCACCACCCGCCGCTTCCTCCCCAATCTTCAGTCGATCCGCGCGTCCGTAAACGGCGGCGTGCGCATCATGCGTGTCTGCACCAAGTGCATCAAGGCCGGAAAAGTAGTCAAAGCTCCGATCCGCCGCCACATTCCTGTAAAAGCTTCCTAAAAAAAGCCACCGCATTACGCGGTGCAAACGCGATTGCGGCCCTGCGCTTTCGCTTCGTATAGAGCTTTGTCAGCCATCTTGATCATATCCTCGGAGTTTTTCACAGCTGGATTTTGATTTGAAACCAGCCCCGCGCTGATAGTAACCTTAAACTTTCCCTTCTCCGAACTAAATTCCAGCTCCTCAATGGCCACTCGAATACGCTCCAGCCCCTCGCGGGCGCCCTTGGTGTCCGTTCCCACCATGATTATGGCGAATTCTTCGCCGCCAAAGCGCGCCGCCACATCCTGCCGCCGAACTTGCTGCTTCATAACTTTCGTAATGCCAATTAGAACCTGATTGCCCATATCATGACCATAGTTGTCATTTACTTTTTTAAAGTAATCCGCGTCCAGCATCGCCACACAAAACTCCGACTTCGTTTGAGCCGAATGTAGATAAATACTTCCAAGTTTAAAAGTCAAAAAGCGGTGACCGTAAAGCCCTGTTAAGCTGTCGGTGATCACTTGCCGCTGAAGCGCCACATTATCCAAAAATGTTTTAAGCGCTTTCCAAGAAGCCACGGTTGAAAAGTTCAGCAAAAAAACGATGAGCGCTGAAAAGGGTTCAAAAAGAATATTGAACTTGCAAAATAGCGTCACGCAAATTGCGTAAAAAAGCAAGGAGATTACACCGTAAACAGCGATCTGAACTCCAAAGCTTAATTCATAAATCAACAGGGTGAATATAATACCCAGAAGAAGCGCAAATTCCGCTCCGCGCCCCTTAAATGGTTCCCAAATAAAATCCCGGTCCCATATCGCAACAACTTCATTTGCATTCGCAAACAATCCGGGCATTTGTCCGAGAGGCGTTTGATGCACATCATGAAAAATTGGACTCACGACACCGACGAGAACCAACTTATTTTTAAAAAAATCAGCTGGCACCTGATCCTTAATAACTTGCCAAAACGGAATGTACTTAAATTGAGAGGGTTTATGTCGGTACGAAATCCTCATTTGGTGATTCAGATCCGTTTGCGCGGTGACGGCCGATGGCGTTCCTGCTGATGCTCCCGTAGATATAAACGTCACACCGCCCCCCTTCTCCGATCGAACAAAATCTTCCGGATCAGTCCCTTCATACCGGTAAGCCCCTTCTATCGCTAGAGAGTAATTCTCAATTTTATGGGCCTCACGGATATTGAATCTGGCCATTCGATTGACCGCATCGGCGTCCTGCGGCTTATCAATCAAGCCCATGCTGAGGGCGCCTTTCATGAAAATTGGATGAGGCTGAACCAGTGAATTTGAGGCTCCCATATATCCTGCCAATATCACACGCCCCGATGATTGAATGGCCTGTGCGAGCCAGGCATCAGCCTTCGGATCGCTTCCCAGCCCATTGAACACAAAATCAAAACCAATGACCCGCGGTTGATGCGAATCAAGTTTTTCAAGGAAAAAGGCAAAAATATCACGCCCCCACGGCCAGGCGCGATTCATCGCCGAAAATGAATCATCGTCCACCCCGACGATCACAATATCCTTGAGCCGGGGCGATGCGGGCAGAATTTTTGACCTTATCATAAACAG
>JAGVCY010000213.1 GCA_020058965.1 Candidatus Omnitrophota bacterium
CGAAGCCGCCGCGCCCGAGCCCGATGTGCCGGCCGCGGACGCGCCGGTTTGAAGCAGTCCGGTCAATAATTCGCGGCCTGCCTGCGGGATCAGACGGCGGCCGATCGCTTCCATATCCGGCAAAATCTTGAGCTTGTTGTTCGTGTAACGCACGATGAGCGGCAGTTCGATCTGACTGACCGCGTTGGCCAACGCGCGCAGAGTGGGCGCGCCTTCAAAAAGTGCATTCGAAAAAGTTCCATCGAGGCGGATCATCCCCCGGCCGTCGAAGCTTCCGGTCAAATTCAGATCGCCGTCCAGAGACGCCGAAAAAAAGTCCGTTCCCACCGTAAGCCCCCGGACGAACGCGACGCCGTTCTGTATCTCAAACTCGTGGTGGAAGGGCTTGAGCACCGTGCTCTGCTCGGTGAGCTTGGCTTTGTAATCAGGCGGTAGACTGGCCTCGACGCTTTCGACGATCCCCGGAAACATCGAGAGTTTTCCGAGCACTTCCCGGACAATGTTCATGTTTAGAAGAACCCCTTGAGGCAGATCCGCCGTCAAACGGCCGTTCAGCGTCTGTAAGATCTGTTCGGATTGCATTCCGCGCGCGTCGCCGATCAGCGTCACACTCAACGGTCCTTCGATAATGGTCTTTCCATTCCGGTCGACGGGTAAAAAAGCTTCGATCTTAAGACTGGTTGCCTTCACGTTCATACGCGACGCGGCATCGGGCCCCTGAACACCGGTTATCGTCCCGCTCGCCTCGACCTTCCCTCCCGCGAGATTCAAAGCAAGCCGCTTCAGCTCCGCGGTGTTCGATGCCGCCTGCGCGTCGATGTCCAGACGTTCGATCTTTGGCCTCAGAGCGCGCAACTTAAAGGCGGAGTTATCCAGCGCGACTGTCGCTGTGTAGTCGGGCTTCGCCCCGCCAAGAACAAAGCGCGGAACACGAACAGCGAGTTTGCCGCCCACCGCGCCCTCGACCGCGACCGCCGCTTCCGGCGCAAATTGCGCCAAACGCGCGGGATCCATCGCCGCGAGATCCGCCTTGAGATCCAAATTTTCGATCACAGGTTTGCCGGACATAAAGCTGGACGCGCTCAGCGACAGTTGAACATTCTGCGCGTCGGAAAAAACCGCGGCCTTCGCCGAAACACTCACGGGCCCTTCGAGCGACACGTTCTTGATGTCCGCGTCCAAGTGCTTGACGAGGGTCGCCCGCGCGGGCGTGACTGACTCGTCTCTCAGGGCGACGGATGCGTCCTTGATGCGAATGCTCTGGATCAAAAGCGTCCACGCGCCTATGGCCGCGGGCGACTTGGAAGCGCTTGCCGCGCCGGGTTTTTCGGTGGAGCCGGTTTTAACTCCACGCACCTGCACCGCGCCGGCGTCCGATCGGATGACTGCCAATTGCGGCTCCACGATCTCAATCGATTGGATCACCAGCCGCCGTGACAGAAGTGCCCACGGATCCAACTTCATTGCCGCGCGCTTTATGCTGAGAACCGCTTTACCGTTTTCGCTGACGGTCAGATCCCGTGCCTCCGCCGCGACGCCGCCCGCCCAGGTCAGCTGAATATTTCCCATTTTGACGGGATTCCCCAGGGCCTGGGTTAACTTTTGCTCCAGCATCGGACGGTAGCGGTCGACATTCGAAGCCGCGTAATAAAAAGCGATCACACCGACCATGAGCAATGCCATCAGAATGAAACCGACGATTAGAATCCAAATTTTGTTTTTCATGTTGTCCTCGGATTGGGTTGAGCCGCGGGGGTTTCGGTCGCAATACTTTTAATTTCGGCGGGCGTTTTTTTGTGAAAAATTCCGCGAAACACCGCGCGGACAAATTTCCACAACAACCGCAGTATAAAATATGCCAAAACCATGATGAGCGCGATGGTCAAAAGCGCCAGCCACGGATGCTTCACAAAAAACCAGAACATGGCCGCGACGGCGGTGTCTTCGGCCAGGCTGGCGGCGATATTGGAGAACGGTTCGGGCGAGGTGTTGATCGCGAGCCGCGCGGAGGCCTTGGTCGCGTGCATGCCAAGCGCGAGCGTGCCGGAAGTCATGGCAAAAAATGTCTGCGCGACCGGACCGAGTTCGGTGCCCGCCAGATACCCCATCCCCGCCGCGGCCGCCGGACGGATGAGAGTATGGAACGAATCCCAAAAAGAATCGACGAATGGAACCTTGTCCGCGACGAACTCGACGGCGTACATGACGCCCGCGGCGCCGATGATGAAGGGATTCTGTATCGTCTCGAGCTGACCCGGAAGCGTGATCAGCCCCATCCGGCCGCAAACGCCCGCGAGCGCGACGGCCATATACAAGTTTATTCCCGAAGCCCAACCGATGAGAGCGACGGACGCGTACTGTTGAAGTTCTTGCATCGGGATAGTTTATCACGCTCACGCAGGCTTGCTAACTCTCGCAGCTTCGCGATCAGCGGTTCCATGTCTTGACATTCCGACGCAGGACTCTAAAATGTCCCGATGCATAAATATTTTTCAGCCCCCATCGTTATCAGTCTGGGCGCGGTTCTGGCGCTCTACTTATTTCTTCCAAAGGAGAACGCCATGGCCACCACCCCGACGACGTCCGCGCTGCCCGAAATTGTCAAAGTCCGCATCACCACCACCCTCGGCGTGATCGAGGCGGACCTCAACGCCAAAGAAGCGCCGAAGACGGTCGCCAACTTCGTGAAGTTGGCTCAGAGCAAATTTTATGACGGGATTGTTTTTCATCGGGTGATCCCCGACTTCATGATTCAGACGGGCGATCCGGACGGAATGGGAACGGGCGGACCGGGCTACAAGTTCGCGGACGAATTTTCTTCCAAGCTCAAGCATGACGGCCCCGGCGTGTTCTCGATGGCCAACTCCGGCCCCAACACCAACGGCAGTCAATTCTTCATCACGGACAAGGCCACTTCCTGGCTCGACGGCAAGCACTCCGTATTCGGCAAGGTCACGACCGGCCTGGACATCGTGCACAAAATCGCCACCGCCCCCACCGGCCGCAACGATCGTCCCAAGTCCGAGATCAAAATGGAAAAGGTCGAGATCCTCAACGTCCCCGCCGCCGCCTAACATCATCCGTCATTGCGAGGACGCCGCAGGCGTCCGCGGCAATCTCCCAATACAGTGGGATTGTGGGATTTCTCCACTTGTATTATGCGTATGCGCTATGTATACTTTTGATACAAGGAGGGCATGATGAAAACAGCCGGCATCACCGTCAGGGGGCGCTTTAAGCCTTTGGATCAAAACAGGTCGTTGGATACTAAAAATCGGCTGACCTTAAGCAATAAACTCGTTACAATTTTCCACAAAAAACATGTGAATGCGTTTTCTTTATATCTCGGTCAGGACGGCGACATCCTGCTGAGGCCCATCAGCTATGTTCCATCAAAGGAGCTATGGTCAAAAAAATCGGTTCTTGCGGTTAAAAAGGGTGTATCCGATATCAAATCCGGTAAGTTGAGCAAAACAAGTGACCTCGATAGTTTCTTTGAACAATTGTAGGCTATGTATTCGTTCGTTTTTGCGGAATCCGCTACGCAAGCTCTCAAGACACTAAAGCACTCTCCAAGTCACGCCAAACAATTTAAAGCCGTACAAGAAGCGTTAAAATTTCTTCAGCATAACCCTCGGCATCCCGGGCTCGAAACTCACAAATTTTTAGGATTAAAAGGTCCTCAGGGGCAGGATGTGTTTGAGGCATATGCTCAGCAGCAAACTCCGCGCGCGTATAGAATCTTCTTTTGTTACGGCAAAACCCGCCATGTTATCGAAGTTCTCGCGGTTGTCCCGCACCCCGATTAACCGCGACTTAGTCATTGCAAGGGCGCGGAACGCCCGAAGTGACGGCAACCGCAATCTCACAGAGGAACGGGCTTTAAGCGGATTGGTTGGTGGTCTGGAAGGCCAGGCGGGCGGCGCTGAGCAGTTGACCGACGCGGATGAACATCGATTGCAGAACTTCGTCGCCAAGAAAAGGATCTTCCCCTTTTAACTTCCGAACAAGTTCTTCGGGTGTCATGGTTGTGCCCGAATCGCGCTTGGCAAATCGTTTAATGATCTCTTCATAAAATTCCGTTTTTATCGTCACTTCATCACTTTTAATCCGCTTAGCAATAGCTGCCGCGTCAGCGCCGGCGACCAAATCCCCCGCCAGCCCATGCACCGCCAACAGCGGAACGACGACGGCATCCATCCATTTGGGAATACGGTTTCGAGTTGCCGGTATGATGGGAACCGATAATAGGGAGTTTTGATTTTTCGTTGAAGATCCCGTAAGCCAGTCAAAAATGATGCTACCGGCAGGTGCCTCATCGATGGATATTGCCGAATTGCGCTGATTCTCAAGCAGCGCTTTGCGCTTAATATCCCTCGGTAGAAC
>JAGVCY010000087.1 GCA_020058965.1 Candidatus Omnitrophota bacterium
GCCCCTTCTGTATTTTGGACGAAATTGACGCGCCGCTTGATGAATCTAATGTGATCCGCTTCGCGAACGCGCTTCAGGAGTTCATCAAGGAATCGCAATTTATCATCATCACGCACAATAAGCGCACGATGTCCGTGGCGGACGTGCTGTACGGGATCACGATGCAGAGGTCCGGCGTAAGCCAAGTGGTGTCCGTGAAGTTCGGGGCGGGGGAAAAGGAAGCGGTTGAATTAGAAGCCACAAAGTTGCCGCAGTCTCAGGACCGTACGAAGATGATCCAGGAAAATCTCGCTTAAGGATTTTTGGCTGTTTCGCGAGGAGGAAGGTAGCGGCAGGTTCGGTTTTTGCCGTCATTTTTGGCAAGATAAAGCGCGGTGTCGGCGCAGTAAATTAATTTTTCACGGTCCAGAGCGTCATTTGGATAGCTTGCGACGCCGATAGAAACGGTGATCGTTTTGACCGTTTGAGCGCTGGATGCGGAGCTCGACCGCTGTTCAATGATGGATCTGAGTTTTTCAGCAATTTCGACCGCTTCATCTCGGTTTGCTCCAGGCAAAATCACCGCAAATTCCTCACCTCCATAGCGCGCAAGCAAGTCACTCTTGCGCAAAGCCCGCGCGGCGGCTTCGGCCACAAACTTTAGCGCCTTGTCGCCTTGCTGATGACCCAGCTGATCGTTGTAACTTTTAAAATTATCGACGTCAAAGAGCAGTATGGAGAGGGGGGTTTTTAGAAGATCCGCCGCTTGCATCGATTGCAGGAGTATTTCCTGGAAGCGCGCGTGGTTCCAGAGTCCGGTGAGCGGGTCGCGACGAGAGCGGTCGACGGCTCCGCTGTATGCGACGGCGTTTTCGATCGCGAGGCCGGCATGGTCGCAGAGCATACTCAGGTCGCTGATTTCTTCGCGCGTGATCGGATCGCGTGTTGAGAGATTGTCGACAAAAAGAACGCCGATGACGCGTTCCTTGCCTGAGAGCGGTACGACCGCGAACGCTTGGCATGAAATTTCATCCAAAAAGGTATTGTGAATCTCTCGCCGCGCAGATGGCGAGAAGACGCGCGCGGCGGATCCGCGTTCAAGGATTCGGGCAAAGGGCCCCGGGTCGGATAAAGGAACGCGATACCGCCGAACCGCTTCATTGAGTTCCGCGTCCATGCGGCCCTGAGATTTATGGTAAATATCCAGAAATCCCTCGAGCTGCAGATGATGCTCATCGATATGACGCCAAATACGATCGGCTTCTTCCGGGGATTTGGGCCCGATTCCCATGAAACCGCTTAGCGCATCGCCCGAATCGTCGATTAGAAAGACAGCCGCGCGATTGAATCCAAGGCCTTCATGGCTCGTGACGGCGCTGAGAATGAGGAACACGAGTTCGTCGAGCTGAATGGTGAGGCGCATGAGATTGCCAATTTCGTACAGCAGTTGAAGCTGACGCCGCGCCTTGCGAAGCTCGGCTTGTAATTTAGCGGTGTCCATAGTATGTTTACCCCTTGCGGAATAAGGACTTATCAACTGTTTGCAACAAGGTCAGTGTACCCTATGACAACAACGCCCGCCACTCCAGTGACTCCGCCCGATACACAGACGGTTCAAAAGCTTTTTGACGCCATTGCCGGTCGGTATGACCAATTCAACACGCTGTCCAGCTTTGGGCGTGATGGCGCGTGGCGGCGGGAGGCGCTTGAGTTCTTAAAGCCCGGAATGCGGGTGTTGGACTTGGGCACGGGGACGGGGGATTTGGCGTTCGAGGCGGCGCGGCGCGTGGGTGCGGCGGGCACGGTGGTCGGGATCGATGTTTCGGAGCCGATGCTGGGATTCGCGGGGCGTAAGGCGGCCGAGCGGAACGCGACTGAGATCCGATGGCTGCATAAAGGCGCTCAGGAGTTGCCGCTGGCGGATGAAGCGGCATTTGACGCGGTGGTTTCGGCGTTTGTTTTGCGAAATGTGCACAGCGAAATTGCCCGTGTGTTAGATGGCGTAAAAAAAAGTTTGAAGCCAGGTGGGCGGATCGCGTTTTTGGATCTGACGGAACCGGAATCCAGGTTTTTGGCATGGGGTTCGAGGATGTACATGTCGACCGTGGTGTTGACCATAGGAACGCTTGTGTTCAGAGATCCTGAGCCGGTGAGATATTTAAAAGCGTCGATGCAGAGGTTTTTTAAGGCGAGTGAATTCAAGGCATTGCTGTCGGCGGCCGGATTCGGGAAGGTTCGGTCACGCGGGTTTTTGTTTGGGGCGGTCACGCTGTATGAAGCGGAAAATGTTTAACAGACGGTTTGAAGTGGGTTTTTCATCACCCTGTTAAGGTGGAGTTTTAAACAAAAATTATGTCGATGCGCGGATTTGGTGATTTGAGGGAGTGGTTGGCGGCGATGGAGCGCGCGGGGGAGCTTGTGCGCGTGAAGACGGAGGTCGATCCGATTCTTGAGATCACCGAGATCACAGATCGGGAGTCGAAGAAGCCGGGCGGCGGCAAGGCGCTTTTGTTTGAGAAGGTGCGCGGGTCGAAGATGCCGGTTTTGATCAACGCGTACGGATCGTACAAGCGGATGGCGCTCGCGTTGGGACTTAAGGATTTTTCAGAAGCGGGCGCGATGATCGGCAAGCTGCTGGATGAAGAGATTTTGAAAAAAGGCTGGATGGAAAAAATCCAAATGGCCGGAGAGTTCGCCAAGGCCGCCATGGTCATGCCGAAAGTAGTCGGATCGGGGCAGTGCCAGGAAATCGTGC
Source organism: Candidatus Omnitrophota bacterium (assembly GCA_020058965.1). Taxonomy (GTDB): domain Bacteria; phylum Omnitrophota; class Gorgyraeia; order 2-02-FULL-51-18; family JAGOUK01; genus JAGOUK01. The sequence continues at coordinate 2,735 of JAGVCY010000087.1, forward strand.
TCAAGGGCGATGATGTGGATTTGGGGCTCCTTCCTATATTGCAGTGCTGGCCGCATGACGCGGGACGGTTCATTACTTTTCCGACGGTGATCACCAAGGATCCGGAAACGGACGCGCGCAATGTCGGGATGTACCGGATGCAGGTTTTTGATAAGAAGACGACCGGGATGCATTGGCAAACCCAGAAGGACAGCGCGATCCATTCAGCCAAGAGCCGGATGCGGTCGAAGCGACTCGAAGTCGCGGTCGTGATCGGGTCGGACCCGGCGACGACTTTTTGCGGTATTGTTCCATTGCCGTTCGGGATCGACGAATTCATTTTGAGCGGGTTTTTGCGGGAAAAGAGCCTGGAGCTCGTCAAATGCAAGACCATCAATCTTGAGGTTCCCGCGAACGCGGAGATCGTTCTTGAGGGCTATGTCGATCCGGAGGACCTGCGGGATGAGGGGCCATTTGGCGATCACACCGGTGTGTACACACCGATCGAGAAATTTCCGGCATTCCATGTGACTTGCATCACGATGCGGCGCTCACCCGTTTACATCACCACAATTGTGGGCAAACCCCCGATGGAGGACCTTTATATGGGCAAGGCAGTTGAACAGATTTTTTTACCGATCCTGAAAAAGCAAATTCCCGAACTCGTGAATATGAACTTTCCGATGGAAGGTACTTTTAACAACGCGGTGATCGTTTCGATCGATAAGCATTATCCGTTTCAGGCGCGGAAGGTCGCGCACGCGATCTGGGGTCTCGGCCAGCTCTCGTACACCAAGGTCGTGATCATCGTCGATAAAACGGTCGATGTGAATGATATCTCCGCGGTGACGCTCGCGGTGTTCAACAACATCGACCCTAAGCGCGACTGCTTCTTTGTCGAGGGCCCGGTCGATACCTTGAATCACGCCGCGCCGATCCGTGACTTCGGTTCCAAGATGGGCATCGACGCGACGGCCAAGTGGAAGGAAGAGGGGTACGCGCGTGTTTGGCCCGAAGAGATCGAGATGGATGAAGCTACCCGAGCGAAGGTTTCTGCGCGCGCCTCGGAATACGGCATTTCGAAGTGAGGCTGGAGGGAGTGTTTCTGCGCGCAATGATTGCGGCGCGGCGCCGCAAAAGCGCTACGAAGCACTCTCTCCAACCTCGCTTTGGAGCTTGTAGAGAATATGATGCACACACTTTTTGATAAGTTAAAAATATTCCTTGAGATGATCAAGTTCGAGCACACAGTGTTCGCGCTGCCGTTCGCTTATTTGGGGTATGTGTTTGGGGCGGGCGGGCAGTTGGTTTGGCGGGATTTGATGTGGATCACGCTGGTGATGACTTCCGCACGGACGGCGGGGATGTGCTTGAACCGGATCGTTGATGTGGATGTGGACGCGAAGAATCCGCGCACGCGCGGACGCGCGCTCGTGACCGGGGCGCTCAGCAAGAAGTTCGCGATTGCGGCGTGCGGGTTGAGTTTTGTTGTGCTTGGATTTTCGGTTTTTCAGCTGCCGCCCATCTGCTTGCGGATGCTGCCGATCGCGGTCGTTTTGCTCGTCGCGTATCACTTTATGAAACGGTTCACGATTTTGTGCCACTTCGGGGTGGGACTGGTGTTGGCCTGCGCGCCGATGGGCGGGTGGCTCGCGGCAACGGGACGGTTCGAGGCGGCGGCGTGGGCGCTTTCGCTCGGGGTGATGTTGTGGGTGGCGGGATTTGATATTTTTTACAGCTTGCAGGACGCGGACTTTGATCGATCGGCGCGATTGCACTCGATTCCGGCACGGTATGGGGAGGCGACGGCCCTCCGAGTCGCCGCGTACGCCCACGGAGCGGTTCTGATTTTATTCTCGGCGGTTGGTATAATGCTTCGGTCGAATGGCGTGTACTGGACAGCACTTGGATTGGCCGCGGCGATCCTGGCGGCCGAGCATGTGATGATCCGTCAGAACCGGGAAAAGTTCGTGAATGCGGCGTTTTTTACGCTGAACGGGGTTTTGAGCTTGGTTTTTTGCGGGATCGCGGCGTTCAGCATGCCAATTAGTATTGTAAATAGGTGATTTGTATGCAGTCTGTTCAAAAAGTCGTGGATGCGAGGCTCGAGGAGTGAAGCATACTCTTCGCGTATGTGAACGACGAGCAACGAAGCAGGCGCGGCTTTTTCAACAGACTGCTTTATGAAGCATATTATTTTTGCGGTCACCGGCGGGTCCGGGGCGCCGATCGCGTGCAGGACGCTTGAGCTTTTGCTCGCGGCGGACGATGTCCGCGTCACGATGATGATGAGTGATTACGCGAAAGATGTTTTTAGGGCTGAGTCCGGCATGGATCTGGGAAAAACTCAGGCCGAACTTGCGGCGGGTCTCGCCAAGCGTTTTAAGTTGAACAGCCGGTTTGAGCTCATGGACATCCGGAATATGGCTGCGCGCGTTTCGTCGGGTTCCGTACAGAACGAAGGCATGATCATCGCGCCGTGCAGTATGTCGTCGCTCGGCACGATCGCCAACGGGATCACGATGAATTTGATTCATCGTGCCGCGAATGTGATGCTGAAGGAAAAGCGCCAGCTCATTGTCGTTCCTCGCGAAAGCCCGTACAGCCCGATTCATTTGAAGAACATGCTGGAGCTGGCGCAGATCGGGGTTCATATCGTTCCGGCGACGACGGCTTTTTATCACAACCCCAAAACGGTGGGGGACATGGTGGATTTTGTGGTTATGAAGGTTCTTGATCTTGCCGGCGTTCAACACGGGCTGGATAAACGGTGGAAAGGAATGGAAGCGGACTAACATGAAGGTTATCAAAGAATTTACCGACATCTGGGAGAAGGTTCAGGCCGGCACGCCGCTCACGCGGGAGGACGGCTACCGCCTCATCAAGTCCAATAACCTTCCCGAGCTCGGCTACATGGCCGACTTCGTCCGCCGTAAGAAGCACGGCAGTAAGACCTACTTCACGCACTCCATCAATGTGAACTACACGAATCTGTGCGTCCTGACCTGCAAATTCTGCGCCTTTTCGCGCACCAAGAAGGACCCGGACCATTACACCTGGACGGTCGAAGAGATCGTCACCAAGGTGCGCAACGCCGCCAAGAAGGGCGTTTGGGAAGTGCACATCGTCGGCGGGCTGCATCCCGACAAGCGGATGGATTACTACGAAGACATGATGCGCGGTATCAAGGAAGCGTGCCCAGGCGTCCTTATTCAGGGCTTCACCGCGGTGGAGCTCGACCTTTTTGCGCGCCAGAACAAGATCCCCGTGCGCGAGGTGCTCACGCGCCTTAAGGCGGCCGGCCTCGGCGGCGTGCCTGGAGGCGGAGCCGAGATCTTTGCCGAGAAGCCGCGTAAAGAGATTTGCGGAACCAAGATCACCGGCAAGCAGTGGCTTGAGGTGCATCAAATCGCTCATGAAGTGGGCTTCCGCACCAACGCCACGATGCTCTACGGCCACATCGAGTCGCCCGAAGACCGCGTGGACCACATGATGGACCTGCGCGACCTCCAGGAAAAGACGGGCGGATTCCTGGCCTTCGTGCCGCTCGCGTACCTGCCTGAGAACAACGAACTTCAGTGCCCGCGCACCACCGGCATCACCGATCTTCAGGTGCTGACCGTTTCGCGACTCCTGCTTCACAACTTCGATCACATCCGCCAGCTCTGGAATTATGTGGATGAAAAGTTGATTCAAGCGGCGCTTTTCTTTGGTGTGGACGATCTGGGCGGAACCAACTTTGACGAGACGATCGCGCGCGAAGCGGGTTGTCATGAAGCCGGTTTCACGCACGGTGAACTGATGGACTTGATCAAGCGCACAGGGCATGAGCCGGTCGAGTCGAACTCCATATATTCCAAATTGCGCAAGGACGAGCTAGTCGCGGCCTAGCATCACGCCCGCATGGTCACCCCAACCCGGCTCGGCTCCATCTCCTATGTGAATTCGCTGCCGGTGGACCTGGGGATATTAAAGGGTGCGGTTCATCCGGGACCCGGACCGGAGCTTCAAATTATTTCGGATGTGCCTCAGGGATTGAATGCGCGGGTGCTAAGAGGCGAGTTGGATGTGACGCCGGTTTCAGCGCTGCATTATGCGGAAAACGCCGATCGCTTGGTGCTCTTGCCGGATCTTTCGGTGAGCTCGGAAAGCGGCGTGCAAAGCGTGCTGCTCTTTTCTAAGCGGCCCATCGCGGAACTTAAAGAAGCGATGATACGGGTGACGGATCAGGGGAAGACAACCCCTGCGCTCTTGAGAATTTTGCTCGAAACGCGTTATGGCTGCCGTCCGATTTATACGACCGGTGCTTCGACTTCGGATCTTGGCGCGGTTCGCGAAGATGCGGTGCTGTTGATAGGCGACGATGCGCTGCGCGCGGCGGATTCGTCGGCAGCGAAGGGCTGGCTCGTGGCGGATTTATCGCAGGAATGGCTGTCTTGGACCGGCCGTCCGTTTGTGTTCGCGGTGTGGAGCGCCCGGAGAGAATTTTGGGAAAACCATCCCGATGAGGTGCTCCGTGTTTTGGCGCTTCTTCTGGCAAGCCGGTGCTGGGCGGTCGAGCACGAACAGGAGCTGATCGTAGAAGCCCAGTCCCGCAGCGGTTTTGCGCCGGAGCGCTTGCGCCGGTACTACCGCGAATTACGCTTTGATCTGGATGTGAATCTGATGAAGGGGATGATGCAATATTTTGATGCGGCGGCAAGGCTGGGGATTCTGAAGAAATCCCCGAGGATTGAATGGCTGCCTTCCAAAAATACAAAGCAACAAGGAGCGACGACACATGGCTAACGCAAGATTTGAAGTAGAAAAACTTCTCGACAAGGCCGAATCCGGTCAGCGCCTCACCATCGAAGAAGGTGCGCTGATCTACACCGAAGCCAATCTGTTTGAGCTCGGCGCGGTTGCCGAGCATTTGTCTCGCCTGCGTGTCCCCGGTTCAGATAAACGAGCGACCTTTGTCGTCGATCGGAACATCAACTACACCAACTATTGCAACACACTCTGCAAGTTCTGTGCCTTCTACCGCTTGCCGGGTGACCAAAAAGAAGGGTACATCCGCGGCATCGATGAAATTTTTCAAAAGATCGACGAGCTCGTCGCTATCGGAGGGACGCAGGTCCTGATGCAGGGCGGCCACAATCCGGACCTTGGCATCGAGTACTACGAGGATCTGATCGGGAAGGTCCACGCGAAGTATCCGCAGGTGATCATTCATTCGCTGAGCGCGTCCGAGATCAACCATATTGCCAAGACATCCAACATCACCCGCAAGGAAGCGCTGATGCGTGTCCGCGCCGCGGGCATGGAAAGTCTCCCCGGCGGCGGAGCGGAGATGCTCGTCGACCGCGTCCGCAAGATGATCAGCCCTCTCAAGACCACCGTTGCCGACTATGTGGATGTGCACCGCACTGCTCACCAGCTTGGGATGAAGGGAACGGCGACCATGGTGTACGGCTTTGGTGAAACACCTTTGGAACGGATGATGCACTTCGATGTGATCCGCAAACTTCAGGACGAAACCGGCGGCTTCCGCGCCTTCATTCCATGGAGCTTCATCTCGGAGTCCACCGAAATGGACTTGCCGCACCGCACCGGCGACGAGTATCTGAGGATGCTCGCGATCTCCCGTATCATGCTCGACAATGTCCAGCACCTCCAAGCCGGTTTCGTTACCGAGGGTGAAAAGCTCGCCCAAGCCGCCCTGCGCTTCGGCGCCGATGACTTCGGCGGCATCCTCATGGAAGAAAACGTCGTCACCGCGACGGGGTTGGAGTTCAAGGGCTTCCCCAAAGAAGAAGCCGTTCGACAGATCCAAGCGGCGGGGAAAACC
>JAGVCY010000156.1 GCA_020058965.1 Candidatus Omnitrophota bacterium
ATCGGCGGAAAGATCATCGCGCGTTCGACCGTGTCCGCCATGCGCAAGGATGTGACCGCGAAGTGCTACGGCGGCGATATCACCCGCAAACGCAAGCTTTTGGAAAAACAAAAAGAGGGCAAGAAACGGATGAAGCAGTTCGGAAGTGTTTCGATCCCACAGGAGGCATTTATGGCTGTCCTCCAGAAAGACCCAAGCTCAACATGAAGTTTGGATTTTCGGTAGATAAAGGCCGCATTAAAAGTGAGCTGCGGGAGTGGCTCGAAGCCATACTGATCGCGCTGGTGATGGCGTTGGTGATACGGGCATTTGTCGTGCAGGCCTTCAAGATCCCGTCGCTTTCCATGTATCCGACGCTTAAGATCGGCGACCGGCTTTTTGTGAATAAATTTATCTACCGATTCCGCGATCCGCAGCGCTGGGATATCATCGTATTCAAATACCCCGAAGATCACTCCAAGGACTTTATCAAGCGGTTGGTGGCCGTCGGCGGCGAGACGGTTGAGATCAAGGACGGGTCCGTTTACATCAATGGGATCAAGCAGACCCCGCCGAGCGAGATCCACTCGAACGTCTATTACAATTCGGAACCCTACGGCGCGATCAATCAAAAAGTGATCGTTCCTCCGGATCATTATTATTGTCTGGGTGACAACAGCATGAATTCCCGCGACAGCCGCGCGTGGGGCTTTGTGACGCGCAAGGAAGTGGTGGGGAAAGCTTTTGTCCGCTGGTGGCCGCCGCAGCGGATCGGCTTGTTGAACCGCGAATTTCCAAAAGATCGTGAACCTTCCTAATCGTCTTACCGTTCTCCGCATCATCCTGGTCCCTGTATTTGTAACAACGTTGGTGTACTGGCAAAACGGCAGGGGATACTGTCGGGCATTGGCGCTGGTCACATTTTTAATCGCGTGCGCAACGGATGCCCTGGATGGTTGGATCGCGCGCCGGACAAATCAAAAGACCCGATTGGGCTCGCTCATCGATCCGCTGGCGGATAAAATCCTTCTATCCTCCGCTTATCTCGCGTTCGCGCTTCTTCCGGGTCTTCCCGAATCGGCTCATTTGCCTGTTTGGATCACGATATTGGTTCTTTTTCGCGATCTCTTGTTACTTACCGGAGCGGGCGTGATTTTTATGATGCACAACCAATTTGACGCTAAGACAAATTTTACCGGCAAAGCGACAACGGTATTTCAAATGGCGCTGGTGATGGCAATTCTGGCGGATGTCCCGCTTGTTTTACGGAACGGATTGTTGGCGGGGACTGCGATACTGACCGTGGTGTCGGGAGGACTGTATCTCAAATCGGGCGCCGCGCAGCTAAACGGAGGGTTTAATCGTGCGTGAAGTTCTTGCGCTTGCAGCGGCATTCGCGCTCGGCTCTATTCCGAGCGCATATGTTTGGGTAAAAATTCGGACCGGGCGTGATATTCGAACAATGGGCAGCGGCAATGTCGGCGCAACGAATGTTTTTAGAAATCTTGGACGAAGGGACGGGGCGCTTGTTCTGACCGCTGATGCGTTAAAAGGAATGGGCGCGATCTATTTGGGACGGTTCATGTTAGCCAACGGCGCAATAGCCGGCAGCATTGATCCAAAACTATTTGAATTTGCGGTCGGATGCGCCGCCATCCTGGGGCATGTGTTTACACCGTGGCTGGGTTTTAAAGGGGGTAAAGGGGTAGCGACCGGCGCCGGGGCGGCATTGGCTATCTATCCGATCCCATTTTTTGTTGCTATCGTCACATGGTGGTTGACGCTTAAATATTCGGGGTTTATGTCAGTTGCGTCGATCTTCGCCCCATACGCTTTTGCGGCGTCAACCGCATTATGGGTTTCTGATAAACGCTATGCCGTAGTTGCCTTGGTCCTCGCTCTATTTATCACCTGGACACATCGAGCCAATATAGTTCGACTGTCAAAGGGTTTAGAGCCAAAATTTACCTTCAAAAATAAATAATAGCCACTCTTGATAATGAATGCATAATCATGCATACTTCATTACGAAGAAGATAGAATAACAGATATTAAATAACAATCTTATTGGATGGGTGAAATGAAAAACCAGAAAAACTTACGAGATGAGCTGAGAGAAGTTCAGATCGAACGTCATACATCATCCAATGGTAAGCGCCGCTTTCTAAAAATGACGGAACTCATTGAAAAGGATGGGTTTATAGCCAGGGCTCAAAAGAAATATTCATACTACGTAACGGAGCGTTTAGGCAAGATGATCGGCGGAAGTCTTCAGGACTGGATGGCTGAAAAATCAAAGATATTGAATCAAAAACCGCGTCACATCAGTGTCAAGCGGATTTTTGACAAAGAACATGGAATCGGCCAAACGACCTGCCGAACGAGCGGTTCTTTTTATGTCGTGAAGCAGCAAAAAATATTCGCGATCGCATTTCTTCATAGCGTCAAGTTTGATATTCTCGGTCCGGCGACCGGCCCGGCTACCATTTAGCGCGAGTCGCTCAAGCGCTTCGCCGATTTCATACCTCACCGCATCACCGTTGACGATGACAACCTGCCGCCGCTTTGATATACTTAACAGCTTAAATTTGATGCATTTTGTTAAATCATAATTCATGAGAGCGGAGCGCGAGTGAAAACAACCAAATCCACGATCACGGTGCTGGGTGACGGAGGGTGGGGAACGACCATTGCGCTCCACCTGGCCCGAAAGGGTCACCGAGTTATTATTTGGGGCGCTTTTGCAGCCTATTTGGACGAGATGCGTGCCCAGAGAGAAAATAAAAAGTTTTTGCCCGGGTTTCATATTCCGGAATCGGTGCAATTTGAGGCAGACATTGAACGCGCGGTCTCGGAGTCGGATGTTGTTTTTTTGGCCATGCCGTCGAAGTATTTCCGATCGGTTCTGAGGCGGCTTCAGGGAAAACCGGTTCAAAAAAAGCTCTTTGTGATTTTAACTAAAGGTATCGAGCGGGGTTCTCTGCGGCTCATGTCGGAAGTGCTTGAGCAAACGCTCGGAAAAGTCCGATCGGTCGTTGTCTCCGGACCGTGTATTTCGCGCGAGATCGCGCAAGAAATTCCCACCGCGGTTGTGGCGGCGTCACGATCCTCGAAGGATCGGGCGGCCGTGAGAACGATTTTGACCACCCCGGCGTTCACGGTTCTTGAGTCCGCCGACGCGGTAGGAGTACAGCTTGGCGGTTCGGTAAAAAATGTTTTGGCCGTGGCGGGCGGGATCTTGGATGGGCTGGGTTACGGATCCAACATCAAGTCGGTGCTCATGGCGCGCGGCATCAGCGAAATTGTACGGCTCGGCCGCAAGATGAAGGCCCTCCCGCAGACATTTTTGGGTCTAAGCGGATTGGGTGATTTAGCGACGACCTGCTTCAGCATTCACAGCCGCAATCATGCGTGCGGGTTTGAGCTGGGCAAGGGTGTTTCGCTTAAAGATATTTTGTCGCGAACGGAAATGGTCGTGGAGGGAGTCGAAACCGCCGACTCCACTCTGGCATTGGCCAAAAAACTCAAGGTCGAAATGCCGATCGTCCGAGCGGTTGTGGAC
>JAGVCY010000099.1 GCA_020058965.1 Candidatus Omnitrophota bacterium
GGTGCTACTGCGAGTCTACTTCGGAATCGGCGGACACCTCTCCTTATTTAAGTCGCGGTTGGATGATTTGAAAAGTGACATCAAGCCGTTGATTTCGACCGAAGTGTTCGATTCCAAAACGGACGCCAGTTGGTACGGTCTTTACGGTCGAGTGCTGCGTGATATCCGGCTCAATTTGCAGAAGGGCAAGGCGTTCGGGGCCCCGAATCCGCGGATCGATGAGGAGAACCTGCTCCGAAAGGATGCCTCGTCGGGTAAGGCGGAATTATGCCGGCGTCTGGGCCTGCAGCCCGCTGACTGGGATCCCAAGCGGCTTTGGGTCCTCCAGCCGTATGAGCGGCGGATCACCGAACTGTATTTTACGTTTGACGGCACCTACCGGACGCTGGCGCAAATCGCCCAAAAGATAAAGGAAGAAAAACTCAACCCACGGAATGTCACGGATGAACTCCAAATAAGCTCGATCAGCAAAGCCGTGAATCGATCGATTCAGGCGATGAAAGACAACACCGACGGATGGGAACTGCTCAGCAAGGACTTGGTCAAAAATGAAAAAAAATCAGTCAGTACCCAGGAGTTTCGCGCGCGTTTGCATAAACTTTCGCGATGGGAATTTGAAACGTTGCAAATTTATTATGGAATAAACGGACCGCTGATCCACGACCCCGAGACGGTCGCCAAGATGTTAAAAGAAAAGCGTATTTATGCCCGTTTTGGGTCGATTCAGGCCGATTCGATCCGCAACGTTGTTGCCAAGGCGAGGCTGCGTCTGGCGGATGACAATACCCGCAACGAAGAAGATTCCGATAACGGACGGGCCGCCGCCCGAGAACCTTTGTCCCGGGAACCGGATTACGACGCCGCGGGCGTCCGCCGCCCCATTTGGCGTATTCTCATCCAAACGAACCAGCCCGAATTACTCAAGCAGATGGAAGATACGGTCCGACGGCTTCACCTGCTAAGTTACAAGCGTCCCGAAGGGTGGCCGGTGGTTACCGCTCGAATGCTGCGGTCCGGCCGCGATGAATTCGGCGGGATCGAGGTTTTTTGGGATCCGGCGGCGAAGTCGGACGGCGATTACAACAGCGCCCGAGGAGTTTTTTATCATCTCGGCTGGCAGACACACTTTGAAGCGGAGGTGCCCACCCATCGGTGGACCGAGCAAGCATGGGATGAAACAACTCGAGGATATCGACCGCCCATCAGAAAAATCTATTTTGTTACACCCGTTTCTGACAACATGCTTCTGACCAGATACAAGAATACCGTCCCATCATCCGCAAAATTAACCGAATCAGACAACCCTTTGGATGACTTAACCGGCCCAACCCCGACACCCGCATCCGATGGCGCACGGCTGGCGGAGAGTTCGATTCTTCGAAGGCATGAGGCGGGCGGGTTTGCGCGGGTGGTTTCGCGGGTGATGCCGGCGCCGGTGGCGCGGAAATTGGTTGCGGCACGGTTGGCACAGGGGGAGTATCCGGTCCAGGTTGCTGAGGACTTTTTGATAGAGTACAACAACACGCTTGAGCGGCGGAGCCGCGAAGTTTTGGCGGACGCCGTCGGGCACATGACGGAATCGCGTCAGGTGATTGTCACGATGAGTGTCGAGGGACAGGATGAGCGGGAGCTGGAGCGGCAGGCGCGGCGGCTGACGGCGGAACTGGAGCGGTTGAATGTCGGCTCCGGGGCTCGGCTGAGTGTCTTTTTTGAATTTGTGGACGCGGCCGAAAAACCGGTTATGTCGGATCGCAATCCGATGCCCGTTCCCGCATCAGGGTCCACGACGCCGATTCGAATGCGGTGGGGTGTGTTGAATGAAAATCAGGTTTTACTGGCTCAAAGGTCAAAGGCAGGATTTTTACCGACAGCGGCTTCGGTGGACGACACAGGACTCTACAACGCGGTTCCGGTGGGAGCGTCCTTGCGGGCGTTGGTCGCGGCGGCGATCGCCGGTTCCGGAAGTCGAGAAAAAGTTCGCGGTTTATTGAAACAGCTGACCAAAGGCGAAGTTGATGACATTGATTTTAACCACATCCAGCTGGTTCCACAGGACACCCCAGCCCAAGCCCTGGTCAATTTTTACCGCCAAAGAAGTCTTACCGTCCGCGCCCTCGCCGCCCGGCTCTCCCGCTCGCTCTACGAAGCCTTCCTCAGCGCCTCCGCCAGCCGAATGTCCGCCTAGGCGCTCTTCGGCGGACAAACCGGCAGATGCGTTTGATTCAAATTGATGGTATGATTCCGGTCAAACGCGAGGTAAAAATGTCGACAAATCGGTTAAAACAAATTTTGGATCTGGGGCAGAGCATCTGGTACGACAACATTCAGCGGGGGATGATCGCGCGCGGCGAGTTCCAGAAAATGATCGCCGAGGACGGGTTGCGCGGCGTCACTTCCAATCCGACGATTTTTGACAAGGCGATCTCCAAGAGCTCCGATTATGACTCCGACATCCTCCGAGGGGTCGAGCAAGGCCTCAGCTCCGAAGAAATTTATTGGACGCTGGTCATCAAGGACATTCAGGCCGCCGCCGATATTTTTAAACCCGTTTATGACGCGACGCAGGCGGTCGACGGTTACATCTCGATCGAAGTGAGCCCGTTGCTCGCGCGGGACACGGAGGGGACGATCCGTCAGGCCCGCGAGCTGGTCAAGCGCGTGAACCGCCGGAATGTGATGATCAAGGTTCCCGCCACCAAGGAAGGCATTCCCGCGATCAAGACGCTGATTTCCGAGGGAACTCCGGTCAATGTAACGCTGATCTTCAGCGTGGAGCGCTACCGTGAAGTGATGAACGCCTACTTGGAAGGCCTCGAGGAATTGCATTGGAATAAAAAGTCCTGCGCCGGCGTCGCGTCGGTCGCGAGTTTTTTTGTGAGCCGCGTGGACTCGCTCGTCGACAAGCTCATCGAGGACAAGATCAAGGCCGCGTCCGATCCCGCTCAAAAAGCCGCGCTTCAGGCGGTGCTGGGTAAAGCCGCCATCGCCAACTCCCGCGCGGCTTACGCGGAGTTTAAAAAACTTTTTGCCCCCAACGCGGCGCGGTTTTTCCCGCTCCGCTCCAACGGAGCCCAGGTCCAGCGGCCGTTGTGGGCCTCGACCAGCACCA
>JAGVCY010000276.1 GCA_020058965.1 Candidatus Omnitrophota bacterium
GGAAAAACCATATCCCCCATGACCCCCTGCTTAATATCACTGTCCGAACTTCTTTCGCGGCGCGACTTCCACCACTCGTCCATCCATTCAAAAACCACCCCGCCGATCACATTGCCCTCGCCGGAATTACCCGCCATATTCAACTTCATATCGCGCCAGTTTCCACGAATATACTCCGACTGGGCCTCCTCGTCCAACCCCTTTCCCTGCGCATAGGCGTCCGATCCCCACTCGGTGAACAGCAGCGGACGGTCATAAAAAAACTTCACTTGCTGCACGACGCTTCCCATCGAATATTCGCCGGCATAGGTGTTGGCCCCGTAAATATCAATCTCCGGCGCGTCCTTGGCAATTTCTTTAAGGCCTTCCGCTCCGAGATTACAAACAGCCACGGGGTGATTGGGATCAATCTTATGAATCATGGCGGCGACTTCATTCAAGAACCGGGCATACTCCCGCGGCTTGCGATTTGCATTGGTGTGGGTGTGCGGGTGCTGATTTTCATTTCCGAGAAGCCACATCAAAACATACGGCTCGTCCTTGTGGTCACGGACCATATCTTCGACGGCACGCTTCATGCTATTGCGCTGCACCGGATCCCCGTAGTCCGTCCCTTTTTGCCAATCCGCTCCGGATCCGATCGTGTACGCGCCCAAAAAATCGCCCATCATAAAATAAATTCCATGTTTTTGATTCAATTGCCGCATCAAGCCCTTGTCGTAACCGGCCGGATCGTACGCTCCGCCGGGCAACTGCCCGTGGTACACACGAATCGTATTGACTCCCATCGTTTTCAGCAGCTGCGCGTCACCGACCACTGCCTCACCCCCATCCCGCAGGTTGTTTCCGTTGCCGTCTACCCAGGAGTCAAACATTCCGTCATTGAGCCCGTTGCCGTTGTCATCCAATCGCATCCAGGGCCGCAAGGTTCCTTTATCCGGGGACTCTCCCACCTTCGTGCTGACATAAGTGACGCCTCGAACCACGAACGGCTTGCCGTCGACCTGCAACTGCCAATGGCCGTTCTGAAACTTGACCGCCTTCACCTGCCGGCCTCCTCGGGTTTCAATAATTTTCATAGTGCCAAGCGATATCTTTTTCGCTCGGTTTTTGCGGAAGGCCCCGGGCCATACCTTGACGCGGTCTTTGGACGGATTATTTTCGGGTGAGCGGGTCACATCGACGAGCGCATTCTCAAGCTGATATCCAAGGTCTGGATTTTCCGCGCACAACCGACGGATGCGCGAAATCGCCTCCGGCGCGATATACCAGTAATAAGCGCCGTCCGCGTTCCATGCCACCGCCCGCGGAAAGTGAATCACCACCGCATAGTACGCCTTAATGGCCGACTTGATGTGCCCGCCCCTGCGCAAACTTTCAGCAATGTAAAAAAGCTTGGTTCCTTCATCGACTTTTTGAGCAAGGTTCCAAGCATAAAAACTGGACTCGGCGTCCTGATTCAAATAATTCCAGGGGTTTAGATCATGCGAATGTGCTGTTTCAAATTTTTTAAAGTTGGCGCTGGAGGATAAATCGTAATTTGGAAAGACGCCTGCGCCGACCGCCAAGGCCAGGCCGGAGGGGTTCGTGATGTTGTATCGATAATTTACCGTGCCGACGGAAGTAAAATTTCCATACCGGCTGTAAACAACGGGAAATTCGATACCTGAAAATGGAATACTGAACGATGGAGTCTGCAGCGCCGGAGCATCCGTGACGGTCACCGCTAAATAACTGAATACGCTGATTGCAATCAGCGCATAAATAGCCGAGCGCTTTAACATATTTATTTGACAGAAGCCGCCGAGCTGCGCTCAATGGCCCTTGCCTGCTCGTCCGTCCGCGCGGCCGCGTCTTCGCGGCCGATCGATTGATAAAACTCACGCAGCTTGTAGAGCACCGGAAGGCGGTCTAATTTGGCGTCCTCGCCAAAGCGGTCCAAAAAGCTCAGCGCCCGGCTGTAGGATTCCTCGGCGGCGACCGCGTCATGATCTTGAGAGGCATAATCGGCCTGAATCGTCCAAGTGTGCGCGAGGGCCTTTAGGTCCGGCAATTTGACCTCCGAAGCCGCGGCGAGCACTGCCTTCAAGTCGCTTCGTGCGACCGACAAACTTCCCCTCTCCGCCGCGTGAGAGGCCAGAGATTCATATGCGGTTAATACGCGGGGATGAGCGCCGCCGAGCGCGCGAAGCAGTATCTGCGCTGATTCTAATTCAAGGGCGCGAGCCAAATCCAGTTGATTGGTTTTTTGCTTGATGCGGGATAATTGTTGCAGGGCCTCAGCGACCGCCGTGTGATCGGGCCCAAAATAATCTTTGCGTATTTGCAGCGTCTCTTGATACGCGGCCTCCGCGCCGGGAAGATCTTCCGCTGCTTCACGGTCCTTGCCGATCTGCATTTTGATGTCAGCGATATAGGACGGTCGCACGCCGAGCTCCTTCTGCCAGATGGCATTTGCCCGCTCCATAGTTTTGGAGGAGCTCTTCGCGTCGCCCGTCAACCGTTCCAATTCCGCGAGTTTACGGTACGCGAGTGCCGTTTTCATTTGCTTGGGCCCCAAGGAACTCTCGGCGATCCGCGCGGCATCCTCCGCAGCCCGCCGGGCACCCGCCAAATCCCCCCGGTCCAGCGCGCTGCGCGCCTCAAGATCC
>JAGVCY010000091.1 GCA_020058965.1 Candidatus Omnitrophota bacterium
CCGTCTTCTCCGGTGTAGCCGCTGCGCGAAATCCACGCCTTGCCGCCGGAGCCCTCAAGTTCTTTGAAGGCATAGTACCCAAGCCCCTTGGCCTTGCTGTCAAAAAGCGCGTCCACCACATCCACGGCCCGGGGCCCCTGCACCGCGATGCAGCCGCAATTGTCGCTAAAATCGGTAACGACCGCGTCCGGCCGTGCATGGGCCTGGAGGTGCTGATCCACCTTCGAAATATTGGACGCGTTCACGATCAGATAAAAACCGTCAAAGGAATCACGGTAAATGATGATGTCGTCGAGGATAAACCCCGCGTTGTTCAGCAAAACCGTGTACTGCATCCTGCCGTCAATCAGCTTAGAAAGATCTGTCGGCACCATCGATTCCAAAAACTCCAGCGACCCCTTCCCGCGCACGCAAATCTCGCCCAGATGCGAAACATCAAAAATTCCGACCCCGCCGCGGACCGCCAAATGCTCATCCATGATCGACGAATACTGAATCGGCAGTTCGTAGCCGGCAAATGGCACAATTTTTCCGCCCAGCGCGACATGCCGGCTGTAAAGAGGGGTGCGCTTCAGTTGAGAGTCGGAGGCGGTGGTCATAATTGGGTTTGAAGGCGTAAATTTATCATAAACACGAGAGAATGTCATTGTGAGCGCCGCGAAGCGATCTCGCAGAGAGCCGCTCCAAGATTTTTTTGGGCGATTTGCGCCAGCTGTTTGCGGTCGCGCATCATCGAAGCCGAGCAATAAGGAAAAACTCCCAGCAAGGGCACGCCGACGAGCTCCTGGATCACGGCCGGGTTGGTTTTTTCAGCCAGCCCGCGAGCCGGTTTTGTCGCGTTTAAAATAACGCCGGCGATTTTAACGCCTCGGGCCTTCGCGGCCTGAACCGTGAGAAATGTGTGATTGATCGTCCCAAGCCCCAACCGCCCGACGATCACGACCGGCAAACCGGCTTCCTTCGCCGCGTCCAAGCAATCATAATCCTTCGTGATCGGCACCAACGCCCCGCCAATCCCCTCCACCACCCAAAAAGCATGCCGTTTCCAAACCAACCCGACCCGCTTCACCCATCCCCTCGGCCCAAAAACACGCTGTTCCAGCTTAAGTGACGCATACGGCGCGAGCGGATGCTTGAAGTAAAACGGCGAGACTTCCTCTACGCTCTCTTTTACGCCGGACGCACGCTTGAGAAAAACCGCATCCTCCCGACTCCCCGAACTAAACGGCTTCATCACTCCCGCATCCGCCCCGCGTTCCCGCAACGCTGCCACCAAAGCCCCGGCAACAACCGTCTTCCCCACCGCCGTATCTGTCCCAATTACAAAAATTCCTCGCATAATCTATTCCTTCCGGTCTCGGTTTGGAGACGGGTACCTTTGGCTTCTGCGGACGGAGCCGCTCGCGCGCCGCCTAAGGGTAGGCGCGCTCGCTCCCATGCGCTTCTCGGCGGGGACGCCTCGTCGCGCATGAAGTCCTCCGAAGCCAAAGGTACCCGTCTCCAAACCGGAAACCAGCGCCTGGAATACCCCGACACACAATTTTTTTATGTCGTTTTCAGTAAAGCAAAATGGCGGCATGAGCACGATGACATCACCAAGCGGTCTGATGAGGATTCCATGTTTACGCGCTTCACGACAGACTCGCGCACCGCGTTGTTCTTCAGCTAAAAAGGACTCACGGGTAAATTTGTTTTTCACCAGTTCAATTCCTACCATCAATCCACACTGGCGGATCTCGCCGACATGCTCCAGCTTTTTGAATCGCTCGAGTTGTTGCGACAACAACTTAATCTGAGCTTGGGCTCGATGCAACACTCTTTTTTCATTGAAGTAGCGGAGGTTGGCGAGGGCGGCGGCGCAGGCTAGGGGGTTGGCGGTGTAGGTGTGGCCGTGGAAAAAAGTTTTGAACTCATGGTACTCACCCAAAAATGCCTGATAGATCCGGTCGGTGGTGAGCGTCGCGGCGAGGGGTAGGTAGCCGGCGGTGAGGCCTTTGGCTACGCACATGAGGTCGGGTCGGACGCCTTCCTGCTCGCAGGCAAACATCGTACCCGTGCGACCGAAGCCCGTCGCGACTTCGTCGACGATCAACAGCGTGTCGTACTTTTTGGCCAGAGCGGCCACGCGGCGCAAAAAACCCTTTGGCTGCGTCAGCATCCCGGCGGCGCCCTGCACCAGCGGCTCCAAAATGATCGCGGCGATTCCGGTTTGATGTTTTTTTAAAACCGTCTCGACCCGATCCGCGCATAATTTGGCGTAGGCATCTTCGCTCCCTAAAAAGTTTTCTCGATACCGGTACGGCGCCGGAGCGGAAAAGGTTTTAAATAACAGTGGGCCAAAAATATCATGGAACAATTGGATGCCGCCAACGCTGACCGCCCCGACCGTGTCGCCGTGATACGCGTTTTGGAGTTTTAAAAATGATCGTTTGGTTTTGACGCCGTTCAACTGCCAATACTGGTAAGCCATTTTGAGCGCGATCTCAACCGCTTCGGATCCGGAATCGGAATAAAAAACCCGCGACAAGCCTTTCGGCGCGACGGCGATGAGCTCTCGAGAAAGTACGGAAGCCGGCTCGTTAGCCAGACCGAGATAGGTCGTATGGGCAATTTTTTTAAGCTGCGCGCGAACCGCGCGATCGATCTCCGGAACGCGGTGTCCATGCGTGTTGCACCACAACGACGACACGCCGTCCAGATACCGCCGACCTTCGGTGTCGATCAAATACGAACCCTGTCCCCGCTCGATCACCAGTGTGTCCGCATCCCGCTCCCAGTCCTGCATCTGAGTGAAGGGGTGCCACGCATATTTTTTGTCCAGGGCAATTAGGCGCCGGGTTTTGGTGTTCATTGACCCGCCCAAGCGCTTGAGCCAAGCGCGGCCACCAACAAATCAATGTCCTGCTCCGTGTGCTTGGCCGTTATCGTCAGTCGGATCCGGTCCGTGCCTTTAGGCACGGTCGGCGGCCGGATCGCTACCCCAAGAATTCCGGCCTCACGCAGCTGATCCGCGAGTTCAACCGCGCGACCGCTGTCACCGATCATAATCGGAATGATCGGCCCTTCCGAGTCACCTAGATTAAATCCCGCCGCCAGAAGCTTCGCCCGCGCGGTGTCCACCCGTTCCCAGAGGCGCAGCCGCAGTTCGTCGGATTTTTCAACAATATCCAGTGACGCCAAAGCCGCCGCGCACACCAATGGCGAAACACCCGTGCTGTAAATAAACGTCCGCGCCTTATTGATCAAAAAATCCCTGAGCTCCGCCGACCCGCAAACAAACCCGCCCTGAGAGCCGAGCGATTTAGATAAGGTCCCAACCACCGCCGTCACGCGGCCGGACAGCCCCGCCTCGCTCAAAAGCCCGCGGCCATTCTTTCCATACACGCCGACGGCGTGCGCTTCGTCGACCAACAACATCGCACCGTATTTTTCGGACAGCTCCACCAAGTCGCGAAGCGGCGCGCGGTCTCCGTCCATACTAAAATAACTGTCCGTCACGATCAGACGCTTTCCGCTAAACGGTTTGGCCAAAAGTTTCTTCAAGCGTTCCGTATCGCGGTGCGGATAAACTTTGAGCCGCGCGCCCGAAAGCCGCGCGCCGTCCACGAGCGAAGCGTGCACGAAACGGTCTAAATAGACCTCGTCACCCGCACTGACCAGCGCCTGCATCACTCCCAAATTCGCCTGAAATCCCGACGGAAATACCAACGCCGCTTCCGTTCCGATCCACTCGGCAAGCCGGCGCTCCAGCTCCTCATGGACCGCCATTGTCCCCGACACAAGCCGCGATGCCCCTGCGCCGGTCCCCCATTTGGCCGCCGCCGCCTGCGCCGCGCGAATAACTTCCGCGTCATTCCCCAATCCCAAGTAATCGTTGGAAGAAAAATTGATCGCTCCAACAGGCGCTCCCCGCAACTGCCGATACAAATTCCGCTGTTTTATATCTGAAAGGATTTGTTTAAACATGCTCTGCCACCAGGCGCAGGACATAAACCTGCGTAGCGCTTTTTGCGCCCCGACGCGTCCCCGCGAAGCATATAAGAGGAAGGCCGTAGCACCAACTGCTACGGCACGCCACGCAGCGCCTTGATGGCGCTGTCGAGGCCAGCGAGCGCGCTAACCTCAGGCGCGCGCGAGCGGCTATGCGCGGAGCAGGTTCATGTCCTGCGCCGAGGTAGGCGATCAAGGTTAACCGCAACAACCCGAAGCGGTCATGCGAACCCGGTCATCAGGCTGAGAGAGCGCTTCCTGCGCGGGTTTGGACGAAACACATCCACTTCCGCCTCCTACCTCGAAGCCCAGGTCACGCAGCATCTGAAGATCCTGCTGGGAATTTCGACCCAGTGTCGTGAGGTAATTGCCCAGGATCAGGCCGTTGCCGCCGGCCGCCATCGCCATGGCCTGCAAATCGCGCAAGTTGACCTCGCGGCCTCCGGCGATCTTGATCGTGCTATGCGGCAGGATGAGTCTAAAGATCGCGATCGTCTTAATGATCTCGAGCGGCTGAAGCTGTTCCAGGTGGGCAAAGGGCGTTCCAGGCCTCGGGTTCAGAATATTCAGAGGAACGCAGTCGGCCTTGATTTTTTTGAGCTCAAACGCGAGCTCGATGCGCTGGGCGGGTGTCTCCCCCATCCCAAGAATTCCGCCGGAACAGGGATGAATCCCGTATTCCTGAACCATCATCACGTGATTCACGCGGTCCATGTAAGTGTGCGTCGAAACGACTTTGTCAAAATGGCTCTGACAGGCTTCCAGGTTGTGATTGTTGCGAAAGAGCCCTGCTTCTTTGAGCCGTTCCACTTGTTCAGGCGTCATAAAACCCAGCGAGCAATCCACCATGAGCTTGGTTTCTTTAGCGATGCGGCGCACCGCCTCCACGATCGTTTCGAAGTCTTTTTCGATCGACTGGCCCCATCCGCTGGTCACGATACAGAACTCCGTGGCTCCGGCCGTTTCGGCTTCCCTCGCCTGCTCCAGCATCCGTTCGACTCCGATGAGCGAGTACACCGGCGCGTCCGTTTTGTAGTGAGCGGATTGGGTACAAAATTTGCAGTCTTCGGAGCAGGCGCCGGACTTGGCATTGGTC
>JAGVCY010000083.1 GCA_020058965.1 Candidatus Omnitrophota bacterium
ATCTCCTGACTGATGTCGCGGATAAAATATTCGAATATCATCGCTGCGCGCGCCCACTCCGAATAGAGCTCCTCGGTTGAGCCGGCGGCCGCGCCCGCGGCATCGGGATCCGGCATGACCTGAAGCAGGAGTTTGTCGGCCAATAATTCATTGGGATCGCTCAAATACACCGAGGGATCAAATTCCTGCGCCGTGAGTTCGTGCCCCCACGCCAGCTTCAAATGCGCATCCCTAAAACGCAGAGCCGCCGGGTCTCGGCCGAGTAGGTCGTCCGAAAGCATATCGGATAATTCGCGCATCACTCCGAGCACTTTGGCCTGCAAGGGAGCGTTCTCTTCGAGAAGAGCCATGATCTGGCCGCGGATGCGTCTGCGGAAGTCCATTGCGTTCATCGCGAGCGAGACCAGGTGCTCGAATCTGTCGGGCGTCTGCTTACTTCGTCCCCAGCATCGGGTTTCAAATTGCCGTAACTGCCGCATCGCTGCGGCCAAATGCGCGTGAACCGGCCGCCAATCATGCGCCTTGGCCGAGTTCGTTGTCCGCGGGCCTGCGAGGGATAATTCCCGGTAGGCGTCCATCAGAAGATCGGAATCTTCGGGGTCAAAGCCGGAATTCGGGGTCAAGGAGGCGCTCGCAAGCGGCGTGCCAAAGTCCAACAAATCCGATTGAATGTCTCCGATCGTCTCCCGACCCTGCGCCGACGCCAGCCGCGCGGCCGCCGGTTTTTTGAGCGCGGTGAGCACGGTGCTGAATACGGCCGAATCTCGTTCCCAATCCACCATACCCACTCCTGCCGCATCGGGTCTGGACGGATGGAGTTCGGAATACCTCACCAAGGGCGCTGCATGAAAAACGGTCGGCACCCGCATCCAGTCCGCCGCGTGCAAAACACCGGACCACTCCGTGAACAGGATCCCCGCACCTTCGGTCAAGAGGGCCAACACCGCCCAAAGGCGGTCGGCATCGACTGGTCCAATAGCCTGAATCCGGTCTGCCCGGACCTTCCGCACCGCCCGCGAGCGGCTCATGTGCGACAACGCCCGCATCGCGTTACGGGCGGTAAAACTAGCCGGGGTCACGGAACCGAATATCCCTTCCTCCTGCACCGCGCGAATGATGCCGTGAACATCCGATGTTGTATTCTCGGCCGTCCAACTTTTCGGACCCTCATTGATCACGACGCGCACATCAAACGCAGCGACAGCTTTTTCTATCCAATCAAGCCACCGCGAGTACGCGATCCTAAACTCACCCCTCATGGCATGCAGCGGATTCACGAACATAATCGGCCGGTGATCGGGATGCCGCGTATTAAAAAGTATCGGAAACTCCTCCTTCAATCGCTCCTTGGCCTCCCGGGCGGCCGAGCCGATCGCGTCCGTTGCCAATTTCCAAAATGGCGATTCTTCAGGACCTATCTCGAACCCGAGCATTCCCAGACCTTCGTGCAGTCGATCCGGCGAGATGGATACATCCGCCCGAGGTTCCGGCCCATAAACCAATCGGCCTTCGTGATACACTCCGCTAATCCGGTTCATGCTGTTGCTACCGCTCCCAACCTGCATCACATCCACCGACCCGCCGGATTTTTCGGACATCGAGATCGGAATTCGGCTCCACTCGCCAAAGTAAAATATCGCGGTTTTTTCTCCTGTCATCTCCGGCTCCGAATCCAGCATGCGAACCTTGTCGCCGAGTTCCAGGCCGCTCAGATACCCGTTCGACTTCGTCACATCGATTCGCGCATTCGGATAATTCCGCTTCAATACCCCGATCCACTCGGCCGCATGCACTACATGATGGCTGAATATATCCGAGTCAATCCACAGAATCACCCGCTCCGCCTCGCCGCGCCGATCGGGCCCGAACAATGTGGACCGAACATCTTTGTCGGTCGATGTCGCCAACCGCGCGGCGGGAGAAGTGGGCGGCGGAAGTTGGATTCCGGCGGAAGTGGTCAGCGCAGCGAGACGCGCTGGGCTTGTGCGTAGGGCTGCGGGGCGCAGAGCCCAATCCTGATCACGGGGCGCGGTTGCGAACCGGGTGGTGATTTCTTTTTCGGAGGCCAGCAGGAGTTTTTCGTAGCGAACTGTGTCGGTTTCGGCTTCGACCTTGGGGGTGATGACAGCGTAGGAGTAGCCGCGATCACGCCAAAGCTGGGTCAAATGTTCGGTGTGGTAGCCGCCGGTGATGACGAAGGCGGCGTTTTTGCCTGATCCGCCGATTTCGTTGTCGATCCGATCAGCAAAGACGAGGTCGCGTGCGGCGGCCGACCGATAAAAAGCATTGGCCGCGTGAACGGCTGACTTCCAGGCCTTCGGTTCCGGCACGAGAAGCTCCGGCGCCCCGAGCTTGATCAGCTCGCGGTTGATGAGCGCCTGCCAGCCGCGCATCGGGACCCGCCGACGAAGCATTTGCCACTCCGCAAGATCCGCCGAAGAAAGACGCGCTTCCCGCGCCGCCTCGAAGGCCGTGAGATAAAGATCCATCTCGCGGATTGTCCGGGCGAGATTTGATTCCAGCAAGCGATCGTAAATTTTTTGAACGACTGCTTCTCGTTCTTCCTCGACCTTGAATCCGTCCACCTGTTCCACGGCGGCAAGGTGCCGGTCAGCTGCGCCGGAATCCGTTTTTATTTTTTTAAAATCTTCCGAGCGTTCGATGGCCGATAACCGCCGCACAGCCGAGAGATGCCTAAATTCGCTCCAGTCAATGCGCGCAATATCCCCCAACTGAAAAAGCGCTTCCAGAGAAGCGCTGTATCCCTCGCCCGTAGCACTAATCACGGATTCGTAAAGCCGAAGCGGTTCAGGGTAGTTGCGGCTTTTTAATTTTTCTACGGCGTTCTTCGCGCGCACGCCCCATGCGCGCAAACGCCCGCGATGCCGCAACAAGTGTCGGTAAGCTTGAAGCGCGGCACGGTAGTGCTCCGGGTTTTCGATTCCAATCAGACGAATGGCTCGGTCGTGAGTCAACTGCCAATATTCTTCGCCCGCCAATTCGCCGCGTTCAACGAAGGTTCGCGCGACACGCTTCCACACGCCAGCCGGCGCCTGCGAGCGCAGATCCGCCAGCGACACATCCCCCGACCCGCCCTCAACCAGCACCAGATTTGATCGGACCTGACGCAAACCCACGTCCAAAATCGCCGACAGATGTTTCTGGGCGCCTGGGTTTGAGTGCGCATCTTGAATGTGAATAAGGAATTTTCCGTTCGTCCCGCGATAAATCTCGCGCACCACCCCATCTTTAACCGGCACCACTAACCGCTCCGGCTGCGCCGCCGAAACCAGTGGAAGTCCCGCACGCCGCGCTGCTGGCAAAAGAGCATCTGCTCCCGCCTGACAAATTTCCTGGATGGAAAATGCCGTCAGCAGAGCCATAGAAATGGCCCTTAAAAAAAGTTTGTGCTTATAAGACATAGTTCTTAATTGAACCCTCATAAAATGCGGGACACAGCCCGCCTAGATTATTCGGGAAGTATGCCCAATGGAAGTTTGAAGTTCAAGCTTAGGCCATAAA
Source organism: Candidatus Omnitrophota bacterium (assembly GCA_020058965.1). Classification (GTDB taxonomy): domain Bacteria; phylum Omnitrophota; class Gorgyraeia; order 2-02-FULL-51-18; family JAGOUK01; genus JAGOUK01. Next base: position 3,523 of record JAGVCY010000083.1, read on the forward strand.
ATTCACAGCCGGGTTAGCTGTTATGGACGGCTGAAAAACGGGGGTATTCCGAAAGGTAGGATTCGAGCTCACCACGGGATTGAAGGCGTTTGGCGGTTTCGAAGCTATCGGCGTAGCGAGGGTCACCGAGCGAAATTTGGCGGATGAATTGCTTGAACCGGCCCACGGTCACTTCGCCGCCAGGATAATGGATTTCACAAAGCGCTACAAAGCGGCGAAGGACAGAGGCAAGGTCCGTCACCATAGAGTCCCCCTTCCCC
>JAGVCY010000018.1 GCA_020058965.1 Candidatus Omnitrophota bacterium
GCCGTGACCCACGATATGCACAGCGCGCTGAAGATCGGGTCTCGCATCGCGCTGGTGGACGAGGGTCGGATCCGATGCGTTGAAACTCCGGAAGGGGCGCGGCAGTCAAAAGACGAGCTTTTACAACAATTTATGGCAAACAATAATAATCAATGAGCAAGCAAGACCGCATATCAGAATTTAAGATCGGCCTTTTTGTTCTCGCCGCCATCGGCTTGTTTGTTTTTGCCATCCTCCGCATGGATGTGGTCAAAAGCGAGCCGCGCAAGGAATTTAAGGCGCATTTTTCATTCACCGGCGGATTGGATCCGGGCGCGGATGTGCAAATGGCGGGGGTGCCGATCGGCCAGGTCAAATCGCTCAAGATCGTTAGGTCAGCCGACGGAACGACCGGCGTCGATGTTGTCTCCGAGGTAAAGACGGACGTAGTGATTCCGGCGGATTCCTTGATTTCGGTCAGCACCCACGGACTGTTGGGCACAAAATATTTAGAAATCAGCCCGGGTATGAAGGGCGCGCTCGCGCCGGACGCGGTGTTGTCCGGAACAGATCCCGTGCAGATCGACGCGATGATCGCTTCGGGTGAGCGCATGGCGCGCAAAATCGAGCACACGGTCGATCTGGTGAATGCAATGGTGGAAGACGAAGATTTTAGATCGACGCTAAAAAGCAACGGAGAAAATATTACGGCACTGGTCAAGGAGCTGCGCCAGGCGGCCCAATCCATGAATCAAATATTGGACGGAGTCAAAAACGGCCGTGGCCTTGTTGGAAAAATTTTGACGGATGAGACCTTGTTTCAGGACGCGAAGGATCTGATGTCAGATCTTAAGCGGAACCCATGGAAATTATGGAAAAAATAGCTAAAGTTAGGGAAGTCTAATGGGCGTTGGCTATATTCGTGTTTTGTTCCTGTTGGCAGCGGGTGTGGTCGGGCATCAAATCGGCAGCGGGCTGTACGGCATGAACAGCCAATTCGGACTGATCGGAGCGGGTCTCGGCTGTGCCGTGGCCGCCGTCGTGATCACGCTTGAAAAGCTCACCGCGCGCGTTTCGCTGCGCGGATTAACGGCGGCGGTTTTTGGACTGCTGTTGGCGCTCATCATCGCTAACCTTATTTCGGCGGCGATTGCGACCATCGAAATGGACGGCGCCGCTCGGACGGCGATCAAGATATCATCGACGCTGATCCTGGCTTATCTGGGAATTGTTTTTTCGATGCGGGGACGCGACGAATTCAACGTGATCATTCCCTACGTGAAATTTCAACGGCAGGACCAGTCGGACACGCCGGTCATTTTGGATACGAGCGCGATCGTGGACGGCCGTATCGCGGATCTGATCCAGACGAACTTTGTGGACGGGTATTTCGTGATCCCGCGCTTTATCTTGAAGGAACTGCAGCAGATCGCGGATTCCGCGGATCCGCTGAAGCGCGCGCGGGGCAAGCGCGGGTTGGACATTCTAGCCCGGCTCAAAAAAAATCATAAATTCGTCTTCAAGATCAACAATGAAGAATTTGAAGACACGATCGAAACGGATCAAAAGCTGTTGAAGTTGGCCCGAGTTCTCGACGCGCGCCTAATGACCACGGACCATAATCTCAACCGGATCGCGGAATTTAACAGCGTGCGGGTCTTGAATCTGAACGACCTGTCCAATGCGCTCAAACCCCAGGTTTTGCCGGGTGAACGGCTCGAGATTCAGCCGGTGAAGGAAGGCAAGGAGCGTTCGCAGGCCATCGGCTACCTGAACGACGGCACCATGGTCGTGGTTGAGGACGGCCGCACGTTGATGGGGCAGAACATCACGGTCGAAGTCACGTCCGTGTTTCAGACGCTGGCCGGCCGCATGATTTTTTCCAAGCCCATTACGCAATGACGCGAGTAGCGGCGATCGTGCCGGCGGCGGGCCGCGGGGAACGGTTGGGGTCGCGCACTCCCAAGCCGCTGGTTCTCATCGGAGGCGTCCCTCTCGTCGTGTACACGCTGCGTCAAGTGCTTCGAATCCATCCTTTTAGCCAGATCCTCGTGCCGGTCGAACCTGATGCGGTTGTTCGGATGAAGGCGCTTCTCAACAAACACGGACTGCGCCGGGTCGAAGTTCTCGCGGGCGGGGTGATGCGGGCCGAATCGGTCCGCAACGGCTTTGACCGGATCCTTCCGAGCACCGAGCTGGTGGCCATTCACGATTTAGCGCGGCCATTTGTGACGGCTGGCGATATGGCAGGGCTGGTCAAGGCGGCGCAGGCATCCGGAGCGGCGCTATTGGCCCAAAAAGCCGTTGCCACGGTCAAGGAAACCGACGCGAGCGGCCGATTTGTGAAGCGGACGCTGGACCGCAATCGTATTTATTTGGCCCAGACCCCGCAGGTATTTCGGACGGCGGTTTTGCGCAAAGCTTATGATAAAGTAGGGGCTCGGTACCGCGACTTTACGGACGAGGCGGGACTCGTCGAAGCGGCCGGAAATAAGATACGGATCGTTCCCGGCCACGCCATCAACTTCAAGATCACAACTCCGGATGATTTGGTGATGGCACGGTTGATCGCGCGCGGCCGGTAACCCACCGGCACAAAACAAGGTTTTAAAAAAAATCACGAACATGAAAAAGCCCGCTACAAGTTTAAGCCGATTGCGCATTGGATTTGGGACCGACATTCACCGCTTGGTGAAGGGGCGGCGGCTGGTTCTTGGCGGCGTGGCGATCCCGCACAGCAGGGGTTTGGCGGGGCACTCCGACGCCGACGCGCTGATCCACGCGGTCATTGACGCGGTCTTGGGCGCGATGGGCGCGTCCGATATCGGTGAGCTTTTTCCTGACACGGATCCCAAATATAAAAATGCCGACTCCGCCGTTTTGCTGCGCAAGGTGATGGCGGTCGCCGCCAA
>JAGVCY010000005.1 GCA_020058965.1 Candidatus Omnitrophota bacterium
ACGCATCGCAACCACCCTCTATGCTGACGGCACCGAATACCGTTACACCGAATACTGGGGCAGCACCAAGACCGTAAAGACAAGGGAAGTCTGGGTGAGTGGCGCTCTCTCCTACACCAAGACCTTCTACGCATCCGGCGCCCTGCAGAGCGAATCCTTCACATCTTCCGGCAACATAAGAACCTACTACGAGTCCGGCAAGCTCAAATCCGAGAAGTTCGGATCCTCCGGCAACATCTACGGCTACTACGAGACCTCCCAGAACCGCCTCTCAACCTTCTATGCTTCAAGCAACACCACCTACGAGCATTACGATGAGGACTTCTATGGAGGGAAGAAGGGGAGATATTCTAAGAAGACCGAGCCAGATGGGTCTTATGTAATTTATGAATCTTATTGGGGAGATGAAACGCCGGGCGATCCATCGGATGATACCGATGCCACCCACTTTGTGAGGGAATACTCTAGCGATGGCAGGCTTATAAAAGAGTACGAGTTCGATATCAATGGAAATATGATCAATACGTACATCGCTCCAATATTCCAGACGACTCAACTCACCATCAATGACCCTTACACCGCCGGAAAGATCTACGATCTAAACTCTCACGGCGAATTGATATTCATAAATGCCCAGAAGACGGCAACGGTTTACGATGGCACGAGCAGTTATGGCATTGGAGTCAATGTGAAGGATGTGCGCATAAACAACCAAGGCCATTTGGCCTTTAGAACCCGACCTTCAGAACGGCCTCCTTTTGTGAACTACATTCATTTTTATGACGGCGCAACAATTACTGATATGGAATATCACAACTCTATTGCCTTCGAGCTTAGCGATAACGATTCATTGATAATGGTCGGTAGTAACGCTAGGGTGTATTACTATGACGGCAATTCTACGCTTTTGCTGACCCCAGAGGCCCGTTGGAACTATGGCGTGGTCATCAATGGACAAGGAAAGGCCGCTTGGACATCAACAAGCTTGACTTCAACTGAATATTGGATCAATTTTTATAACGGAAGCAGTGTTATTCAAATAAGTGATCCCGTCCTTCACGGTAACTCTTACTCCCCAAAAATTACACATGATGACAAAGTATTTTGGCTGGGACCGAGGGACAATGCCGGATATCAATCGATCTATTGTTATGATGGTGCCACAACGACCATATTAATCTCAGTAAACAATTTGCAAGGAGATATAAACGTTAGCCCTGCTGGCTATGTGACATGGGCGGCCTATGAAGGTCAAGACGATATGGAAATATATATGTATGACGGCTCATCGGTAAGGCAAATTACTAATAACAATTTGTCAGACGGAAGACCCTTCGTCAACAACAATGGTCAAATCACTTGGGAGCAGACACAGGCCAATAATTCATGTCACATTATGTATTATGATGGCTACTCGATTTCGAGCGTGTCCGGAGATGTCTACAATGTGTCCCAGCCAATGCTAGGTGATAATGGTGTGATTGCATGGTCCGGGACATCCGCCGATGAAACCATGCATATGGATATGTACTATGCAAAGCAGACCAATTTTGTGGAAGATATGGTGGATATGCCCAAATCAATGACCGTGGATGATATCCCGAATCCCGAAAAATTATCCAACACATCACAAAGCCAGGATATCTTTGGAGCGGATGGTTACTGGGAGATGGTGGGGGAGAAGGAAGCGCAATCCAAGACATTCTCCAAGACACCCCTCGTTACAACCGAACTCAAAGCGTTTAATTGAAAATATTATTTGCCATTGCTTTGCTTGGCGTTCTGTTCGGCTCCGCTTTACCCGCTACGGCCTCTTCCTACAACCTCAATGACTACATTTATGAAGTGGATGAATCAGGGCTTTCAGGCAGTTTGAGCGGTCCTGTCGGGCGTGAGGCCATTGATGCGGCATATACGCTCAGTCTTGCCGATGCGTCTGGGTCCGCTTCGATCCTGGATGTTAATTATTCGGATATTCTAAACTCGTGGGTTCTACACGCGGAGGCGGAGCGCGACGACCGTTTTGCGTTTGGATTGGGCGGGCTGAACGCGGATCTCATCGGGCCAGGTGTTTTTTTTGGCATGGCTGCGGACGGAGATTCTCTTGCGGGGTCCGGAAACATCGGAGGTTCTTTGCTGAACTTTGATTACAGCGAGAACGCGGCTGGAGCAGAAGGAAATATCGAGTATACGCCCCTGATAAGCCGCCGCCGATTTTTTAATAGGTTACTTGATAATGTCAGCCAGCATGAAAACTTCTCCCTGTCATATCAATTAATCAACGATCTTCGTACTGCCCAGATATTTTACAAAAATTACCAACTGAGCTACTCCGAGACCGCCTCCCCCGGACAGGCCAACCCACACCGCGAGCTATTGATCAAAGAGGTATTCGGCGATGAGCTGGCAATCAGTGAAGATGGATTCATGCTGACTTCGGGTGGGGTTCTGGTGGGAGAGGGCACCGAAGATCTATTCGCCAGGATTGAAGATGGATACAAGACTGGCCATTTTGACTACAGGTATACAGAAGGCAACCGCCAATATAATTTTAATTATGACCGATCTAACGGGGCGGAATCTCTCAGCGGCCGGATCGTTAATAGCCAGAGCCATGTATTGGCATCCCTGGACCTTACGATGACCGGTAGAGCTTTTGATTTTACAGGTTCTGTGTATGGACAATCCTTTGATCTGACTCAAATAGAGACACCGCAAGGCATTGAGGGGACAGGCGGACTGACCCAAGTTCATAAACCGGTCAGCTTCGCTTATAGAAAAGTAGGAGATCTTTGGAGCGGCGAAGCCCATTACAAAGATTACGAATTGGTTTATCAGCAAGCTGTTCTGCCCGGTCTCGGCATTCAAAATCAGGCGGTGTTGACCAATCAGCGAGGGGACCGAATCGTGTTTGGCGAAGATGACCTTGAAGCCACGCTGAACGGAGATTTTTCGAATGTGGCCAGTTTTCTAGACTTCAACTGGGAAGGTCAGCCAAGCATCGAGCTTGAGCTCGCTGATGGAAATACACTGCTAGCTTCCTATAATCTCGATACGCGCCTGTTATCCGGCAGCTACGACGAAAACACCGGTTCCGTTAAGATTGCGAAGGATGGGTATTTAACCTTTGATTCTAAGGGACACACGGTTCAACTGGATATAGGTTTTCCGCAAGAGACTCAATTGGGATACACGATGGCATTGCGCACCGTTAAATTTAAATCGGGCCTGATGCGCATTGATTTTAGCAACACGCTCCTGGACTGGAGTGAGTCTACCGACATTCTCGGCCTTTATGCGGATCAGAAATATATCATTAAAGCTCATCTCTTGGACGCGAAGGTGATGGAAGACAATCTTAAGACCAACTTTGATTCGTTCGATGATGTCAGGTGGGACGATGCCGGCAGAGAGAAGTTCATACGATCGACGGTGCAGTCGGTCGATGTCAATATGAGGGAATTCAGAAGCCATGTTTATCTTGGCAACCCCAGGTGGGATGATCTCATAACATTGGTCGCCTATGATGTGGGTGAATTTACGATGAGTCAGAATGATTTGGTTACGATCGCCAACGCGGATGAGCCAGTCGAACAACTGCATTCTTTTCTACAATCGCTCACCGGTGGTTCCCTGAACCAAATGGCCAACGAAGCCGAAAAAAATATTCTGTTTGGATTCGGTCAATCGCTTGCAAGCTTGCCAGTCATTCCAACTTCTCAAATATCCGTCATGAGTCAGAGCGCTTCTATTGAGCCCGACCGGGCGGGAGCCGATCCCACCGTCGGCTACGGATACTGGCATATGCCAAAAGCCGCTTTAACCCTCACCTTGCCGCCCGGAAGCCCCTCGATGTCGGGAATCTCAACGGGGGATATTTATCAGCCGACTTTATGGATGAATGTGTCCCAGGTTATGCGGCAGGCATTTTTTGAAGGGGCACCGCAAGCAGGCAATTCCTTTGCGCCTGTTTCTGCGGATGCGGCGGCCGCTGCTTCGGAGGGCGCGACCAGTTCTGTTTATATGCCGGATTTATCAAGCGATCCCAACGTGCAGTTCACTCGCGCCACCAGTGTTATGGTGGGGAATTCATCTTATGATTTTGGTGTGGATTATGGAGAAATGACCATGAGCCTGCCCACATTTGACCGGTTTAGCCGGACGAGGGTCACGCTGGAGGGAATGACGGATCGTTATTTTGGCAGACTGCATAAAAAAATCGACGTGTGGGACGACGTTGATGTGACAGTGAACGGTCTTGTGTATGCCTACCATTTTCCGTATTCGCCGGTTGTCAGTCTTGCTGATCGCTTTCACGAGCAAAGCTGGCTGCCTTACATGAATAGGAATGTGCTTTCATACGAAGTTGATGCCGAGGCCACTGACAGCGTCATGATTCCCGGGGCCATGGCAGGGGTTTCGTTGAGGGCGGAATCATGGTACGCGGACTTGTCCATCCTGCCCTATGTTCCGCTGAATATTACGTTTGAGGACGAGCTTGAAATAAAGCCCCAAAATATTTCGTCGCTTTCGGCGAATCCGGCCGATCTTACGCGGGCGCTCAGCTGGGCGACGGACATCAAATTGGGAAGGCTCATTCGGGTGTTCGGCAGGGAGATGACTCTTTACGCCAATAAATATGTGGATGACAATCTGATTAGCGGAGTCAATGTAGAAGTCGTCCGGAACATTGAAGTCGGCGCAGAAGCGGGAACCGCCGATTATTCCAATGTCAATCAGACTCAGCTGAATACTCACGTCAACTTTTTCGGTTTGAGAACCGGCGCATTCGTCGAACAAAATACAAAAAAACAAACTCATGTGGTCGGCGGGAACATAACCCGAGTTTTCTGGAATAAGCAGGTGACCGCTTCCGGCGGAAAAGTATACTGGGACAATTCGGGGGTCAATGAAAATATCGAAGATTATGTTTCGCTGGGGACTCAGATGGGCTCCTGCAAAGGACTTACATCGCTATTTGTCGACAAAATAGCCCAAAGTAAAATCTATAAGAACGGGCTGCAGTTTATGCTGGGAGGACGCCACAATCCTCATATGACGATCGAGACCTCCTACACAGACGGCTCTTTTTATCCGGATTCTTATGAGGTCTACAGCCGTATTGGCTGGGATTTATAGAAACGACCTGTTGCATCTACCCCCCCCCCTTGAACTCACGCATATAAAAGTTAACAGGTACTTGAAAATGATAAGACTTGAATGTATATATTCATTATGGTTACTAAGCCTTATGAATATAGAACTGGGTTATCACGAACCGTTTATCGGGCGATTGCGGTTGGTATGGTATTAGCCCTGACGCCATCGCCCTTGATGGCGCAGGAATCTACATCCAGCCACCTGAAGTTCGGTGGCGCGGCTGACAAATCGACAGATCCCGGTTGGTCGGTAGAACGGATCAAAGCAATGACGATGATTAAGGACGACCTTGTCGCCGCAAAAAACGCCGCAAGGACCGTTGAGCCGATAATTGACCACCCTATTTTTTCTCCCCCAACAGGCCTTGAAGTTCGAACGGCTGATCTTAGGGGCGAAGCGGCACAAGTCCGGTCCAGGATACCGCAGGGGTATCAGGAGCCCACGGGACAGGAAAAGCAGGCTTTTAGGACTGTCGTGGAATTGATTCTGGAAGGGAAGTACGCAAAAGCAGCAGAGGCGGCAACTTCGCTAAATTATGACGTCGAGGAAATTCAGGAATCTGGTCGGAACATGCGCGTCGTAGCCCTCAGTGAAAAACCCGGACCGAACGGTCGTATGCGGGGTTGGGGGAGTTACTTTTTTAACTTGGATTCCCATGCCTTGCCGCTCGTGGTGCAGGCGCCTCACCCGGTCGACGATATCGGAACACCCCAATTGGCCGCGGATCTATTTGTTGACTCCAATGCCGCCGTATTCATGCTGTCGGGTTCTGACCGGGATTATGCTGACGCGGCGCATGACCGGGGAATGTTTTTCAATGAAGCGCATATCATCGTAAGCCGCGAACGGCCCGGAGCGACCGTCTGTCAGATACACGGCTTTGATCGGGATGCGCATCCCGAGTTTCCCCGCTCCGCTCAAGCGATCATTTCTAACGCCGATGGCATGGTGTCGGATGCCGCCGCAAGAGTTGATACCGCCCTGAGAAGCAAAAACATCAAAGGGTTTGTCTTTAACCGGTTGCCCGGGAACCACCCGGTTAATCGAGCGCTCAATGATGGACTGTCCGGAGATACTTTTAGGAGCCTCGGAGCTACCAGAAATCTGCAGTGGAACACGACACGACCCAGGAATGGACAGTTCATTCATGTGGAACTTGCTTGGGAAGTTCGCAACGGCCCCGGCCTGGCTCGACAGACCGCCCAAGCTTTATCATCGGCTTTCCGCGGAACTCTTCACGCCGACTGATCCGTCGATCTCAAACATTCATTGAAGGCCGCAAAAATGCCATCTATAATTGTCAAATGAAGGTACACACCCCATGGAATTGACGGCGGTCATCACCGCGCTTCTCATCATCATTTTCGTGTATGAAAAGTACACCCATGAAACACGGATTGCCAAGGTTCCGGTGCGGATCCACGTCAACGGATCGCGCGGCAAATCCAGCGTAACTCGGTTGATCACTGCGGGACTGAGGGGCGGGGGCATGCGGGTCGTCGGTAAGACGACCGGAACCTCCCCAAGGGTGATCTACACGGACGGGAGTGAAGCGCTTTTTCCAAGAAAAAACAAGCCGGACATTATCGAACAGGTGGATTTTTTTAAGATCGCCGTCAGAGAAAAAGCGGAGGCCGTGGTTTTGGAATGCATGGCCGTAAGGCCCGATTTGCAGCGCGTTTGTGAAAAAGATATCGTCAAAGCGACCGCGGTCGTTATTTCTAATGTTCGCGAAGATCATTTGGACGTCATGGGGCCTCGACTCTCTGACGCGGCCGAATCACTGTGCGGCACGCTTCCGCGAAGGGGTCTGACGTGTTACACGGCGGAGCGCGATCCCGAGATGCTGGCCGTGATACATAACCGGGCGCAAATTTCGGGCGTTCATGTGGTCGAGACCCGCCCCTCCGCCATTGTGGATGAGCAGATGAAGGGCTTTGAGTACTTCGAGCACAAGGAAAATGTGGCACTGGCGCTGAGCGTTACTCGTTCTTTTGGGATCAATGACGAACAGGCGCTTGAGTCTATGCATACGGCTCTACCGGATCCCGGTGCGTTGAGGGTCTTTAAGCTTCGGCGTCGGGGAGGAGAGATCGAATTCATCAATGCGCTTGCGGCTAATGATCCGAATTCAATTTTAAGTATTTGGAATCGAATGTATCGCCGTTTTGTTCCGGGCCAAACGCGGATCATTCTTCTGAACACCCGGAGAGACCGGCTCGAGCGGTCCCAGCAGCTGGCAGATCTAATCGCCAATCACATCAGTTGTGATTACCTGTTCCTGGTGGGAGACGACCAGGTCGTGATCCAGAATTATTTTAATCGTATCGCAAAAAAGCATGATTGTAGGGTTATCACTTGCGGCAAGCGGCCGGTCCGCTGGGTTTACCGCCGGCTGATACAGGCAGCCGGTCGTCACGCGTCGATATATGCGATCGGCAATGTGGGCGGCGTCGGACAGCCGTTCGCAGACTTTTTTAACCGCGCATCCGCACGGCGACGGGGCTGAGGCGATGCAGGAGCTGGCGATCGGCATAGGACTTTTTGTGAACCTGGTGATGGTCGAGATCACAGGGTTCACCGCCGGAGGCATGGTGGTACCCGGGTACATCAGTCTGAGCATGGATTCGCCGATCAAGATCCTGGTTTCGATCGTCATCGGATTCGTGACCTTTGTCACGGTGCAGCTGCTCTCGCTTTTTATCATTCTCTACGGCCGCCGGCTTCTGATGCTTTCGATCTTGTTCGGCTTTATGTATGCCAACTTATTTGATTATTCAATCGGCTACGTGAGCGGATCCTACGACGCGATCCATTTGCAGGCCGTGGGGATCATTGTTCCGGGGCTCATCGCTTATTGGATGGCCCGGCAGGGAGTCGTTGCGTCTATTTGCGGTTTGTTGATCGGATCGATCCTCACACGGCTGATATTCATCATGAT
>JAGVCY010000245.1 GCA_020058965.1 Candidatus Omnitrophota bacterium
ACCTATTTTGAAAGTGATCATGTGGTACGCCCCCGCGCCGAGAAGATCGTTCGCCTGGCGGACGGGCGGATCCGGCAATATCGCGCATCGGTCCGTGACGCTGAAAAAGCTCAACTCATCGCGTCCCGCGCGTCCGAGCCGCACAAGGTCCGGCTGAAGCGGGGCAGGGGCCGGATCGCGACAGCGACGCTCGCGGCCAAGATGCTTTGTGTGATCGGTAATAAGTTTGCGGCGCTGGATCCCTTTGGCGCGGGCGTGGAGATGGAGGCCGACAAGCCGGATTGGTATGACGCGTTGAACGGTCTCCCGGGACTGCTGGGGTCGTCACTGTCCGAAACTTATGAGCTGCTTCGCTGGGTGCGTTTTGTTGAGAGCGCCATCGGCCGGTCGCGGATGCGCGCGTCGGAAGCCAAGGTCTCGGTTCCGGTCGAGCTGGCGGTTTTGCTTAAGAAAAATGAATTATTGGCCCGGAAGTTTATGTCGTCCAGACCGGCGTCACGCGCGGCCGCAAGCCCGGCCCATCACGCCTTCTGGGAGGCGACTCACACCGCCAAGGAAAAATACTGGTCCGCCGTGCGGCTCGGATTCCAGGGCCGTGAAGTAAAAATTCCGTTCAAGGCCCTTAAAAAATTGCTCGCCGTTTATGCCGCTAAGATCGAAGAGGGTATCGGCCGCGCGTATGATCCCGCGCGCGAAACCTGCCCGACCTATTTTGAAAATGAAGTGACGGATTACAAGGTTCTTCCGGCCAAAAAAAGCGGCAAAGAAGTTATTGTCCCTAAAAAATTCAAGCAGCGGCGGCTACCGATATTTTTGGAAGGACCGATGCACGCGTTGCGCGTGGAAAATGATCCGGCGCGGGCAAAAGCGATTTATGACCATGTGCGCGGATCGGACCTTTTTGACCGTAAACTCAGCATGTACACGGTGACTTCCAATTTGGAAAAAGAGTCGCCCGAAATCGGCCGCGCGCGGGTGTTTTCGCCGGGTTGGCTCGAGAACCAGTCGGTGTTTTTGCACATGGAGTACAAATGGCTGCTCGAAACTCTCAAAAAAGGGCTCACGACCGAATTTTTTACCGACCTTAAAGCCGCCCTAGTTCCGTTCATGGATCCAAAGATCTACGGCCGCAGCATTTTTGAAAACAGTTCCTTCATCGCCAGTTCATCATTCTCCAACCGTAAACTGCACGGCACCGGATTTGTGGCGCGGCTCTCGGGTTCGACCGCGGAATTTTTGGACATGTGGCTGAGGATGAACCTGGGGCATGAGCCGTTCCGGCTGGACGCCAAGGGCCAGTTGGAATTTGTGCTCAATCCGATCTTGCCGGATTGGATGTTTACGACGGAAGAAACTTCGCGCCGTATCCAGCTTCGAGACGGATTTTTTTCCACGATCACACTGCCGAAGTCGGCGTACGCGTTTGTGTTCATGGGCCAGACCCTGATCACCTACATGAATTCCAAGGGCGTGAGCACCTTTGGTCCGCGGCGCGTATCCGTGAAGCGCATGGTCCTATACGATCTTCAGAAAAAACAGGTGATGATCGATGGGAATGTTCTGCCCGCATCGCACGCCCGCGCGCTTCGTGACGGCCAGATCCGTCGAATCGACGCCGAACTCGGTTAGCCGTCCTTCCAACTAACGATTACAGATTGAGATTTATATGAAAGTCAAAACACGATTTGCCCCCAGTCCCACCGGTTATTTGCATGTGGGTTCCGCGCGCACCGCTCTTTTTAACTGGCTGTTTGCAAGGCATCACGGCGGCGAGTTCATCCTGCGTATCGAGGACACGGATCGTGAGCGCTCGAAAAAGGAATTCGAGGCCGAGATCATCGAGAGTCTTCAATGGCTCGGGATGAATTGGGATGCCCCGCTGGTGCATCAGATGGGCCGGCTCGAAGTGTACCGTGCTTATGCCGACAAACTGGTTGCCGAGGGCAAGGCCGTTCGTGAGGGCGATGGCGCAGCGGTGCGCTTCAAGAGTCCTCAAGTTACGATCGGATGGGAGGATGTGATCCGAGGCCGTATTGAGTTCGACGGAAAGTTATTGGGCGATCTCGTGCTCATGAAAACCGACGGAACTCCGACTTATAATTTTGCGGTGGTGGTGGACGATCATGAGATGGGGATCACGCATGTGATTCGCGGTGAGGATCATATCTCGAACACACCCAAGCAGATTCCTTTGTACAGCGCGCTGGGGTTTGAGATCCCGAAGTTTGCGCACATTCCTTTGATTCTTGGTGAGGACCGGTCGCGGTTGTCCAAACGGCATGGGGCGACGAGCGTTCGGGATTACAAGCTGGCCGGGTACCTGCCGCAGGCGATGATCAATTACCTTGCGTTGTTGGGTTGGTCGCCCGGAAACAATCAGGAAATCATTAATCTTGAAGAGATGGTGCAGAAGTTTACGCTCGAGCGCGTGCAATCGACCGGCGCGATCTTTAATATTCAAAAAATGGATTGGGTGAACGGCGAGTACATTCGATCGTTCGCGCCTGATGTGCTGAAGCGCCTATTTGTCGAACAACTGATGGCGGCCGGGCTTATAAAGGAAGAGCCGTCGGCGGAATGGATGGACCGGTTCACAGCGCTCTACCGTGAACGGGTGTTCGTGCTCAAGGATCTTCCCAAGGAAACAACCTTTTTGTTCCAGGACGCGGCCGACTGGGATGAGGAAGGGGACAAAGTCCTAAAGAAAGATCCCAAACTTCCTCAGATTTTTGTAGAATACGCGGATTGTTTGGCGGGCTTGGCCGATTTCGGACATGATTCGGTGGAAAAAGCTTCCCGCGAGTTCATGGCCGCGGCAGGCGTTACCGGCAAGCAGTTCATCCATCCCTGCCGCATCGCGGTCACCGGTCGGATGGTTTCTCCCGGATTTTTTGATACGGTGAGTTTGGTCGGTAAGGACCGCGCGGTCAAGCGCCTCCGCGCCGCAGCCGAAAAGCTCAAATCCGCCGGTATTTCCGGCTAAGAGATTTACTGAAGTCTTTTGCACGCAGTCTGCTCAAAAAGTTGCGTATGCGAGGCGCGAGGAGCGAAGCATACTCTTCGGTATGTGAGCGACGAGCAACGAAGCAGACGCGGCTTTTAGTCAGCCGAGAGATTCTTACAGCTCAGCAGATTGAATTTTTGGGGAATAGTGTAATGGTAGCACCAGTGACTCTGAATCACTTAGTCTAGGTTCGAGCCCTAGTTCCCCAACCATTTCGCGGTACAATATCTGAATGCTTAAGTTTAAGATCGTCAAACCTTCGGACCATCGGCTGGTCATTAAGCTCCGGGGCGATCTATCGGGGTCTAGACTTGCCGATCTCAGGAAAAAGGTTGCTGATGCCGTTCGGTTAGTGCCCGAGGGCGCCACGGTCGCTTTTGAAGCGAGTGAAGTCGACCACATCGACTCCATGGGCATCAGCGCTCTGATCGATTTTTACGACAATTCCAAACCCCAAAAGCTCACCATCGAAATTCAGAATCCCAGCGAGTACATCGTCAAGATGCTCAAGCTCGTCAAAGTTGACCGGCTGTTCAAGATTATTGACTGAACCTTCCCATCCATAGGATCGTCCCGAATGAAACTCAACCGATACAATGATTTGAATCCGGACGGGCGGATCGTGAAGGGATCTTGGGAGCTTCTGCCCAATCATGAGATCGGGTATCGGACGGACGGTTTAGACGAAGAATTCCGTCTGAAGGCGCCGATCATCGCGGCCGAGCCGGACGCGCTGGTCGTGGCTGTGACGCAGCGGCAGAACGATCAGACCCTCGTAACGCGGACGCTCAAGATCACTGGCGCTTGGAAAGCGGATGCCAAAAATCGGCTGGTGTTTGAGGCCGAGCGGTCCGTTGGAAAAACCGACGCGCTTATTTTTCGCGGGGCCTGGAAGCTGAACGCCGGGCAAGAGATCGTTTATACCTACCAAACCGAAGGCCGCAAGGCCGGACCGAAGCGCGTTCATGAGATTTTGTTTAGGGGCTACTGGGAAATCGCAGAGCGGCGGCGGCTGACTTATGTGCTCAGCGCGGATTCAGATTCCGCGTTTCGGTTCAGAGGGGCGTTTCAGACCGACAGTATCCTGGCAAAACGCGGCGAGATCCGGTTCCAGATCGGGGTTGAGGTCAACGGACGGCCCAAGCGGCAGACGATCACGCTTTTTGGCGCATGGAAGATCGGCAGGAATTTTGCCTTGAGCTTTGAGTTGGATCGGCCCGGCGCGGCAGACAGTGTTTTGCATTTTGGCGGGGACTTTGGTCTGGTCGGGACGGGAAAGATTGGGGTCAATTTGAGGTCCGAAAAGGGTCAGCCGCTGGGCGTTGAGCTAGTCTTGACCCGCGATATATTTAACGGAGACGGCCAATTATTTGCGCGGCTGGTGCGCACGGTCGAAGAAACCCGAGTCGAAGCCGGCGGAAGGATGCGATTTTAAAAAAATGAACGAGATCAATGCCGGTATAACTTCTAACGAGCACTTGCTTCAATGGGTGCGGGAGGCCGCTCAGCTTTGTCAACCCGACCTGATCCATTGGTGTGATGGGTCCGAGGATGAACGCCGCGCGTTCGAAGACCGCGCCGTGTCGGAAGGCGTGCTTGAGCGCCTGAATCCAACCCGGCATCCGGGAAGTTTTTATCACCGGTCCAAGCCCAACGATGTTGCCCGGACGGAACATTTGACTTTTATCTGCACCCGCGTTGCCGCGGATGCAGGTCCAACCAATAATTGGATAAGCCCGGCCGACGGGTACCGGCGATGCTCCGAAATCTTGCGCGGGTCGATGAGCGGTCGGACACTTTATGTCGTGCCGTTTATTATGGGCCCCGCGCTCTCGCCGTTCAGCAAAATCGGCGTTCAGCTCACGGATTCTATTTATGTCGCGCTCAATATGCGCATCATGACCCGGATGGGCCGCATCGCGCTCAAACAGCTGGGCAAGTCGGACGACTTCACCCGGTGTTTTCACGGCATGGCCGAATTGGACGATCAAAAACGGTTGGTGTGCCATTTTCCGGAAGATAACGCGGTCTGGAGCGTCGGCTCCGCTTACGGCGGAAACGCGCTTCTTGGAAAAAAGTGTCTGGCCCTGCGTATCGGGAGTTTTTTGGGCCGCAGGCAGGGTTGGATGGCGGAGCACATGTTGATCTTGGGGATCAAAACGCCTGAAGGAAAACTGCATTATGTGTGCGCGGCTTTCCCGAGTCAGTGCGGCAAAACAAATCTCGCGATGATTCAACCGCCTCCGGCCATGAAGGGGTACGAGACATTTACTGTGGGTGACGATATTGCCTGGCTGCGGGTCGGTGCGGACGGACGGTTGTGGGCGGTCAATCCGGAGGCAGGGTTTTTTGGCGTGGCACCTGGAACCGGGCCCGGAACCAATCCGGTGGCGCTCGCAACGATCCAAAAGAACACAATTTTTACCAATGTTGCGTTAACGAGCGAAAAGGATGTCTGGTGGGAAGGGCTGGGCGATCCGCCCGCGAAGGCGACCGACTGGCGGGGAGAGCCGTGGACGGCTGCATCGCCGGTCAAGGCGGCTCATCCCAACAGCCGTTTTACAGCCCCGACCGCTCAATGCCCGACCTTAAGCCCGGAATGGGAAAACCCTCAAGGCGTGCCGATTTCGGCGATTATTTTTGGCGGGCGGCGGGCACATATCGACCCGCTTGTGTACGAGACTTTTGATTGGAAGCACGGAGTTTACACCGGCGCGACCATGGGCTCGGAGACGACCGCTGCCGCGACAGGTCAGGTCGGAGTCGTGCGCCGCGACCCCATGGCGATGAAGCCGTTTATCGGGTATCACGCGGGAGATTACTTCGGGCACTGGCTCGAGATGGGGAAGAAGGCCGCGCGGCCGCCCAAGATTTTTCATGTCAATTGGTTTGAGGTGGATCCCCAGGGCAAGGTGATCTGGCCCGGTTTTGGCGATAACCTGCGTGTTCTAGATTGGATTCTGAAGCGCGTGGAAGGGACGGTCGATGCCCAGCGGACCCCCATCGGTTACCTCCCCTACGCAAAGGACCTAAACTGCTCCGGCCTCAAGATCACCCCGGCCGAACTCGAGACATTGCTCGACATTGAGCGCGACGGCTGGCTCACTGAAGTCGCGGACCAAGACCTTTTCTTTAAAGAAATTGGCGGCCGTCTCCCTGCCGCGCTCCGCGAAGAACAAACCAATCTAAAGCGACGCCTTAGGGAATAGTCTGGGGAATAGTCCGATGTGGCGCATAAGGACTTTTAAGATATAATATCGCCTCTTGGCCCCTGGCCGAACCTCTTTTGCAGGAGTGGCGGAATTGGCATACGCGCATGACTAAGGATCATGTTCCGAAAGGATTGAGGGTTCGAGTCCCTCCTTCTGCACACATTAAATGCTCTGCTTAACGGCAGGGCATTTTTTGTTGTGCGGTCATTTGAAATTGGTTGTTTTATTGGGCATACTCCTAGTAGGGTGTCGAAAAATGTCAGGGGAAGGGTGAGGTGTTTGGGGAAGCAAGTTTTTTGTCTATGAAACTAAAACTATTAATAAGAATTATTAGCATGGCGTTGGTGGTGACCTTCACCGCGCAGGAGCTGGCTTGGGCGGCGCCCAGTGCGCTCGCGCCTGCTGTTAGACCTACGCCCCTCCCGGCACTCCAGGATGTTCTTCAAAACCCCTCCTTGCTTCCGGTTCCGACAGGGGCCGTTCGGATGCGGGAATTTTGGCCCGGCACCAACGGCAAGCTCATCATTCACATTCAGGACGCACACGCCAATTGGAGCGGCCAGAAGCATTCCGCCGAAGCGCTCCGGTTCTGGATGGACCGCTACCCGGTGCGGGTTGTTCTTTCGGAAGGCGCGGCGGGCGACGCGTCACTCTCGGGCGTTCGGGAAAAGATGCCCAAGGCGGATTTGAAGCTTGCAGCCGATCGGCTGTTGTGGGATGGCATGATCACCGGACACGAGCATTTGAATTTGACCGGCGACAAGGACTTCCGCATCATCGGAATCGAAGATGAGGCGTTGTATGAAAAAAACTTGAACGAATACGCCACGGTCGCTAAGTCCAGAGGGGAAGTTGCCGCGTATCTTGGGAGGATACGCAACTCGATCCGCGCGCTGAAGACCAGGATTTATCCCAAAGAACTTTTAGAATACGAAGCAGGGTCGGAGGCGGCCGAAACGACGGAGTTTGGTCAAAATCGAAAACGGCTTCTTAAGCTTGCCGGAAAAGATTTGGATGCCGATCGGTACCCGGAGCTAGTCAATTTATCCGCGGTGGAGGCCGAAGAAGGTCAGATCAATCTCGAAGCCCTGAGGCATGATCCTGACTTTAAGACCGAGGCCGGTCACCAGTATCAGCGCCATCTTCAGGCCATCGCCCGATTGGATTATGAAAAAATATTCCGCGAAACCGAAGCGCTGGAGGCGGAGGCATACGATAGGCGCCTGAAGACCCCCGAAGACCGGACGGTGCGCGTGCTGGATCGGTATGTCGCCCTGCTTGAAAAAGCATATCGACTCCAGCTCTCGTACGAAGAAAATTTGACGCTCAATCAGTTGTATCCTCAGCTCCCGCCTATTTCCTGGCAGGCGTTTCTTAATATGCGCTTGTCCGAACTCAACGCCTGGGACTCGCTCATCCCTTACGATGAGATGTTGGAAAAATCGCCCGAAGCGATATTTAAGTTTTATCGGACCGTTGCGGACCGCGACGGAGCTTTTGTCAAAAATACCGACCAGGCATTCCGCGACACCGGATCCAGCGCCGTATTTTTGATCACCGGCGGCTATCACACCGACCATCTCGTCTCGCTTCTCAAAAAATCCGGCTACTCCATCGCCGTCGCCACGCCCCAGGTGAGCCACGAGACCGACTCCGGTAAGTACGAAAAAATCCTTCTCACTTCCGTGCCCGCCAAAGCGGCCGCTTCCACGCTCCTGGCGCCGCTGGCCTCCACCCGTTTGGCCGCCGGCCGGTTGAGCGGGTATCGACCCGATTCACCCGGCGCCGCTTCTCTGGCGACAGAGATCCTCCGCCCCGGCACCGCTCCTACCGCCGCGCGATTGGCTGGGTCAAATGCATATTTGGAGTCGGATCGTGAGGCAGAGAAATACACCAAAGAATTCATAGATGCGGTTAATTCGGGTTCTGAAAAATTACTGCGAGAGGTACCCGAGGCGGAGGGGCTCATTCGAGCGATTAAGGATGGGTATCTTTATCAGGCGTTGACGAACGAGATGGAGACGCCCTATGAAGTCTTGAGCCGCATCCGGAACAACAAAGATAGCAGATGGAATGGAATCAGGGCTATTTATAGGAAAAATATTTCTGAGAATCTCACCGCAGATGAATCTGAAAAAATCATCCGATTCATTTTTACAATAAAACGCTTCATTGATCTCTCCGAAGACATCCTCTTACCCCCCGCTGAATTATCAGTGAAGCGTGTGCAGATCTATCTTCGGACCGCCGAAGAGATGCTTGTGGAGATTGAAAAAATCATTGATCTTGGCCGGCGGAAGTATCCGCGCGACGAAGTGATCGCCGCCAGATTACATGTCGCATACGCCCTCAAAATCGTCGAAAACAGAACCGACCGGGCGGAGTGGGCAACGGATCTTCATAATGAGCTGATCTGGGTGGTGAAGCATTTTAAAGCCAGAGAGGCGGCCTTTCAAAAGATCGGCACTATCAAATTTATTTTGGAAGCAGCTATCCACGCCACGCGCGACGCGGCTGAGGCTTTGCATCAGCAGGTTGAGGAAAGAATCGTCGACACGGGCGACGGTCCGCTCTTGCCCAGCTGGCTTGAGCGTACCCGAGACTATTGGACAAGCCCGATCGGGCGAACAACCCTTCTTTTTGCCGGGCCGTTTTTGGCCGCGTACGCAGTCGTCGTATTGAGCGCTCTTCACTGGGTGGAATATTTTTGTAACAACCGTTCAGCCGCTTTTATGGATTCCATCCAACCCATCGGTTACACGACAGTGTCTCTTTCCGGTGTCTTTGCGCTTCTGATTCATTTAGCCGGCCGCTATCGGGGCCGTTTGGTTCGCGATGAAAAGCGCCGATACTTCAGGATGACCCATAACCCGTTCACTTATATCGAGCGCTTAAAAGCAAAAGCTGAAGAAATAAATATCGGGGCCGATTCCGGCCTGACTCGGATCCTTGATGCGAACGATCCGCCCGTGATAAAAGTCATCCAGATCCGTCGTCATTGGAGGGAATTTGCCGAAGATATAAAAGACTATCGGATGCAGGAGTTATTGGAGCTGAGTCAATGGATCAATTTGGGAGATGAAGGTATCAGAGCCGAAGCGTTTCATAAAACCTTGGATCAAATATATTCAAAAGTTGAGGCCGCGGTCCTGACAACTCAGTTAAGTGCCGCAAAGAAGCGGGAACTGCGTCATGTGGCTAAGTCCATTCGGGGAGTTGGGGTGCGTCCGGATAAAGTCAGTTCGGAGATTGCCGATCTTGCGGGAATACTTGTCCGCATTGAAAACCTAAGATTGGCGAGCTTCACGGTATCCGAAAACGACGATCGGTCGAAGCGACAGGAGATCTACGAAGATTTGAGAAGTCTTCGCTATCAGCTCATTGTGGCG
>JAGVCY010000176.1 GCA_020058965.1 Candidatus Omnitrophota bacterium
ATCTCGCCCGACGCCGCGCTCGAGTGCGGCCGCGCGTTGGCCGCCAAGCTTCCGAAGGGCGAGATCGACGCGGTGGTTTCGCCGGCGATGGGCGGGCTTTTTATCGGGCATGAGGTGGCGCGCGCGCTCGGCGTGCGGAATATTTTTGTCGAACGGGTGGACAATCTTTTTCAGATGAAGCGCGGATTTGAAATTATGCCCGGTGAACGGCTGGCTGTGATCGAGGATGTAGTCACGACCGCCAAATCGACGGCGGAAGTGATCGCGTTCATCAAAGCCGACGGTCGCGGCCGCGTGACCGCGGTCGGTTCCATCGCCAACCGCGTCGAAGAAGCCCGCGCCGGCGAAGTCCGCCAAAAGCTCGGTGACCTGGAGCCGCAATTTTTATTAAAAGTTTCAGCCAAAGCCTACGACGCCTCCGATTGCCCGATGTGCAAGGAAGGCAAAAAACCACTGATTAAACCCGGGAGCCGAAAACAATGAATCTCAAAATCAATTTAGAAAAAATTAGCGGAGCTGCGGTTCTTTTGACGATGATGTTCAGCGGAACAGCATGCGCGGCGCAGACGGATCAGGACAGCCAGAGTTCACAGGGCGCATCCGGCGGAGCGGTGTGGGGAACGCCTGCCCCGTCCGGTAACACTTCCACAGCGTCGAGCGCCTATGTTCCGGGCCCGGGCAGTTCGTCCGCGCCGGTTTATCAGCAGATGACGCCGCAGCAGCGCGAACAGCTCAAGGTCACCATGAAGCAGACCGCCGCGCAAGTCGGGCAAGTAACGAAGGACTTTAAGGAATTTTACGGCGAACTGCAGAAGGCCGTGCAGGACTCCGGCATCGTTGAGGAAGTGAACAAGATGAATCTGGGCAACTCCAACTCCGGAATGAATTCCGGGCGGCGCGGCGGATTTGGCGCGGCCGATATCAAGGTCGGCGACGCGGACCAAACCGTCCTGGTGGACCTTCCGGGTGTTGCTAAGAAGGACGTGGCCGTAACGTTGACTTCGGATTCCACATCCGTGCGGATCCGCGTGAATCGCATAGCGCCCGATGACGCGGCGGCCTACGCGGTGGCCGAACGCCCGAGAGGTAATTTTGAAAAAATTATTCAGCTTCCCTACAAAGCCAAAGGTAAGTCCTTCCGCGCGGAGTTGCGCGACGGCGTGCTGATGGTGGTGATCCCGAGAGAAAAAACCGCATCCTCGGGTGAAGTGACCATCCCGATCTCCTAGAGGCCTCACGCCGGCTCTTTCTGGGATCGCCGCAAGCGCCCATGCTGTCCGCTCCATGATAAGCGGCAGGTAACCTGCACTCGTTTATAGCCCTTTACATTTAATTAGGTGATTTTGGATATTTCTGATAGAATGCGCCTACCTTTGATAAAGAAAAATGACTCGGAAGGCCCCATGAGGGCGCGGCAGGTGGGCGAGCTGACGATGATTCCGTTTTACCTCGCCGGAGGGCTTTTGGTCGGGTACTGGATGGGTGGGTGGTGCGACAGTAAGTTTGGCACCGCGCCGTATATTCGGGTGGCGCTCATGGTCTTGGGGATGTTGAGCGCGATGCGCGAATCCTGGCGGATGATCCGCCAAATTTCTGAAACGGAAGGTCCGTCGTCCAAATGAAGCAGTTTTGGAAATCATTTTTTGGCCGAGCGGTGATCGTGATGGCCGCGCTCGATGTGCTGGCGAGCTTGGCGCTCTTGGGATTTGGCAAGGCCGGTTGGCTTTTGGGTGCTTGGGGCGCTGCCGTTTGGTTTTTGTTAAATGCTTTTTTGTTGTGGCGCATGAGCTTGTGGGCCGTGCCCGGCAAGACGCCCGAAAAGGGCGTTGTTTTTAAGTGGGTTTTGATCAAGTTCCCGGTGCTGTATTTGATCGGATTGGGTTTTTTGTTGATCCCGGGAGTGAGTCTCTACGGGGTTTTGGTCACCTTCACGGCTTTTTTGGCGGGTTTGGCCGCGGCCCTGTATAAAGGATAACGATCGAAGCTATATGTTTTTTCTGAATCAAACATCCGCCATCGCCGAAAAAGCTCATGAGGCGGCTCAAGCCGTCGTTCACCATGCCGAGCATGTCGAACACGCCGAGCACGCGGCGCAAGCTCACACGGGCGCTCCGCACATCGTCAATTGGGTGACCCTGCTGGCGCATTCGATGGGTGACACGCCGACCGCCGAATTTTTACTCAAATACGAAAAAATTATTTACGCGCTCATCGTAGCGTCGCTGATCAGCTTGTTCTGTGTCGCGGTGAACCGGAGTGTTCGCGTCGTCCCGGGCAAGCTTCAGCTCGTTCTCGAGGGAATCGTGATGTGGCTGGATGATCTGGTGTGTGGCCTCGTCGGCCCCAAAGGCCGCGAAAGCACGCCGTTTGTCGGCGCGCTTTTTATCTACATTCTCGTCACGAACCTGTACGGCCTCGTTCCGCTGCAAAATTCCGCGACCGCCTATCTGACGACCACGGCCCCGCTGGCGTTGTGCGTATTTTTTTATGTGCAGTGGCTCGGCATCACCAAGAACGGCCTGCCGGGCTACTTGTACCATTTGATGGGCAGCCCCAAAGATGTGATCGGCTGGGTGCTCGTTCCGCTGAACCTGCCGTTGCATATTTTGGGTGAATTTTCGAAGCCGGTGAGCTTGATGTTCCGGTTGTACGGCAATGTCATGGCCGGACATATTCTGGTCGCGGTGTTTTTGGGGTTGGGTCTTCAGATGCTCAAGCCCACGGGGATTCCGATCGGCGTGCCGCTGCACCTGCCGTTTTTGTTTTTAGAAATTTTGGTCGGCTTGATCCAAGCTTTCGTGTTCGCGCTGCTGTCCACCGTTTATATCGCCATGATGATGCCGCATGAAGATCATGCCGAGCATCATGAGGCCGCGGCTGGAGCCGAAGCGGCGCACGCGCACGGAACCGAAAAACACGCTTAGTAGTCCGCGTGCGGATGTTTTTAAGTAGACCGATTTTTGATGCAGGGTGTCCTGCATCGTAACCGTAAGAAAGGAAATCACATCATCATGACTCCCGAAGTAGTTCTCGCATTCACTCTCCCGATGAGCTTAGGTATCGCCGCGTTAGGTTCCGCCCTTGGTCTTGGCCGCGCCGTCGCCGCCGCCATGGAAG
>JAGVCY010000149.1 GCA_020058965.1 Candidatus Omnitrophota bacterium
GCGAAGTTAAGACATCCCGGTCCCTGAAGCACCGTCCCGCCGCCCGACGGACGCCGCAACACTGGCACCCCATCCCGCTCACACGCCTCCAGCCGAACATCCTCCGCCGCCTTCCGCGAAAACCCCAACACCACAAACGGCCGCGGAGACTCCCAAAAGCGGAGCGCCTCACCACCCGCCCCCGCTTCCATCCCCGCCCCCCGACCAGCATCGACTCCGGCACCCTCCGCCGCTTCCAATAGCGCCTCATCCAGCGCAAGGTTCTCTTCAGGGGTTGGGAGTGAAATATCCAGTTGTTTCATGCCGGTCAGTATATCGGTATCCTCATGACGATACCACATCGAAAAAGCCAACCCTCAACCCCTATGTGGGCCGTTATATTTGTTGATAGAAGCTCTTGAATCGTGTAAATTGAGGCGCTTAAAGAGATTTTTTTAAACAAAAAGCGACTGCTTTAATAATGAACCCAACACCCAGTTCCCAAGATAAGAGTCAGCCTGCCGTAGCCGGCGCAACCATTCCGACGCCCAATGGTGCCGGAAATGCCGCGTATTCACCCGAAGCCATTCAAGCCCTCAAATTAATCGAAACACTGGAGTTGATTTTGCGCGACCAGCCCGATGAGCGCGCATCCGAGATGGTGGCGACGTTGACCAAGCGGCTTAGAGGGCGGGGGATGAGCGTTTCACCCCAGGTCAACACACCTTACATCAACACGGTCGCGGTCGAAGATGAGCCCAAATACCCGGGCGACCGCGAGCTCGAGCGGCGCATCAACAGCTTTATCCGTTGGAACGCGATGGCTATGGTCGTCAGCGCCAACCGCGTCAATAACGGCCTCGGCGGGCATATTTCGACGATCGCGTCCTCGGCGACCCTGCTTAATGTTGGCTGGAATCATTTTTATCGCGGGTACGACACGGACCGTCCCGCGGATCAGGTTTATTTCCAAGGCCACGCGTCGCCCGGCCCTTACGCGCGCGCGTACATTGAAGGCCGCCTTGAAGCGCATCATCTGGAACATTTCCGCATGGAGTTGGCGGAGGGCGGCGGTCTTTCGTCCTATCCGCACCCGTACCTCATGCCAAAATTCTGGCAGTTTCCGGCTGTGTCCATGGGTCTGGCGCCGATCACCTCCATTTATCAGGCTCGGTTCAACCGTTATCTCAAGGCGCGCGGGCTGGTCAACTGGAAACTCGAAGAAGAACCGCATGTGTACTGCTATGTCGGCGACGGCGAAGTCGATGAAGTCGAAACGCTCGGAGCGCTTTCGATCGCCGCGCGCGAAAAACTCGACAATCTCACTTTTATCGTCAACTGCAACCTCCAGCGACTCGACGGGCCGGTGCGCGGGAACGGCAAGGTGATTCAGGAGCTTGAGGGCGTGTTCCGCGGCAACGGCTGGAATGTCGTGAAGCTGGTCTGGGGTTCCGAATGGGACGAACTCCTCAAGGCGGACACCACGGGCCTCCTGATCAAACGCATGGGCGAGGTCTGCGACGGGGAATATCAAAAATACATCGTCGAACCCGGCAGTTACATCCGGAAAGAATTTTTTGGAAAGTATCCCGAACTGCTCAAGCTTGTGAATCATCTTACTGACGAGCAGTTGAAAAAACTTAAGCGCGGCGGCCACGATCCGCAAAAAGTGTACGCGGCCTACGACGCGGCGCTCAAGCACAAAGGACAGCCCACGGTGATCCTTGCCAAAACGGTGAAGGGGTATGGTCTCGGCGAAGCCGGCGAAGGCAAAAATATTTCGCATCAGCAGAAAAAAATGAACGAAAAAGAGCTGCGCGAATTCCGCGAGCGCTTCATGGTGCCGATCTCCGACGAGGATGTCGTGAACACTCCGTTCTATCGCCCGCCCGCCGACAGTCCCGAGGCGAAGTACATCCAGAAGATCCGCAAAGAGCGGGGTTCAATGCTGCCCGACCGGCGCAGCAACGCCGAGCCGCTGGCCGTTCCCGCTGCGGATTTCTATGAGGAATTTTACAAGGGCTCGGGCGAAGGCGAGGCCTCGACCACGATGGCGTTTGTGCGCATCCTGACCAAGATGCTGCGCGACAAAAACATCGGCCGCCAGGTGGTTCCGATCATCCCGGATGAAGGCCGCACCTTTGGCATGGAAACGCTTTTTCGCTCCGTCGGCATTTACGCGCCCGAAGGACAAAAGTACGAGCCGGTTGATAAGGAATCGTTGATCTATTATCGTGAGGAAAAAGACGGCCAGATCCTGGAAGAAGGCATCAACGAAGCCGGTTCGATGGCGTCGTTCATCGCCGCTGGAACCTCTTATTCCACACACAACGTGACGATGATCCCGTTTTACATTTACTATTCGATGTTCGGATTTCAGCGCGTTGGGGATTTGCTTTGGCAGGCCGCGGACACCCGGACGAAGGGCTTCGTGCTCGGCGCAACCGCGGGCCGCACGACGTTGAACGGCGAAGGTCTTCAGCACCAGGACGGCCACAGCCATCTGATCGCCAGCACGATTCCGACCATTCGCGCGTACGATCCGGCCTTCGCGTTCGAGATCGCGGCGATCATCAAAGACGGCATGCAAAAAATGTATGTCGACCGTGAAGAAATTTATTATTACCTCACGCTTCACAACGAAAATTATCCGATGGCCGCGATGCCTCAGGGCGACGGCGTGGAAGCGGGGATCATCAACGGCCTCTACAAGTTCCGCCCGGGTCCCGCCGGCAAGAAGATCAAGGCGCATCTGTTCGGTTCCGGCGCGATCATCCTGCAGGCGCTCAAGGCGCAGGAGATTTTGGGCGAAAAGTACGGCGTCAGCGTCGATGTGTGGAGCGCGACGAGCTATCGCCGTTTGCGCCACGAGGCGATGAACGCTGACCGCTGGAACATGCTGCATCCTACCGAAACGCCGAAGACATCCTACTTGCAGGATGTTTTGGCGAAGGAAGAAGGAACTTTTGTCGCCGTATCGGACAACATGAAGATCGTTTCGGATCAGATCGCGCAGTGGGTTCCGGGCGGATTGACCTCGCTCGGAACCGACGGCTTCGGTCGCAGTGACACCCGTCCTAATCTGCGGCGCTTTTTTGAAGTGGACGCGGAATGTTCCGTCGTCGCGGTGTTGTACGCGCTTTCGAAAAAGGGTCTCGTGGACAAAAAATTAGTCGCCCAGGCCATCAAAGACCTGGCCGTGAATCCGGAAAAAGTTTTTCCGTTTTATCAATAAATTCAAGGACACCTAATATTTATGGAAATCCGAATCCCCAATCTTTCTGAGGGCGCCAATTCCGGTACCGTCGCTTCCATCTTGGTGAAGGTCGGCGACCGCGTGACGCGGGACCAGACCGTGATCGAGCTCGAAACCGACAAGGCCGTCGCGCCGATCCCGTCGCCTGAGGCGGGGGTTGTTTCTAAGATCAACGTGAAGGAAGGCGA
>JAGVCY010000077.1 GCA_020058965.1 Candidatus Omnitrophota bacterium
CGTTGTGGCAGCTGCCATCCGCGCGCCGGACGGGGTTAGGGTTGGTAACTTCAGACCGAGCGGCTTGTAAACGTGCTTCCTAAGATATTCAATCGCATCTGGGTTATTTTGTATTAGGCTTTCTTGAAATGCCCGCACCAGATCGACCGTCTCTTTCCTTATGTATTTGAAATACTCCGTTTCCGTATCGCGCTCACCCACCTCGCCGGTCAATGGCTCATTCGGGTCGTAATTCCATTCTGGGCTTGAGGCCAAGGAAAAGAACCAAGTAAAAAACTCATCTTCTGCGATTCGTTCAAAATCCGGCAAAACGCCCGAAATCGATACGTTGCCACGAGCATCCACACTTCTCTCACCTAGTGTCCCGCGATACTTGCTTTGGAAGTACACAATAAGGTTATCAAATTCCTTTTTTGACGCTACTGTAAGCGTTGCTCTAAAGCCCTTTACCCAGTCGTCCAGAATCCTCGAGCGCGCCCCCAAGTGATCTTCACCCCTTATTTTATTATTACCCGAGTACTGATCAATTAATCGATGAATCCCTTCGTGCACAATTACTTCAGGATGTATAAATTTTGAGTAAAAATAAATCCTGCCCTCGCTTCCGGGTTTGGAAGGATCGGGTGGCAAATAATAAGCGATGGTGCCTTTCTGTACTCCGAAATCCTGATTCTTGGGTATGCGTGTCCATAATGCTAAGTCGTTAACGATATGAACTTCCACATCGGACAAGGACTTGCCCAGGGTCTCAAAAGTACCTTCCAACCCCGGGCGACTATACTGCTTAAGTAGCTCCGACAGATTGACAACCCGATCAGAATCTCCAGAATCGCCGGCTGGTACGGCGAGGGTCTCGGGTCGACTCATTTCGGCAAATAAAGCGATCAGCCATGCTAGAAAGCCTCGCCTATTCATCTCTCCTGGCGCCGCCGTCCCCTTCGCCATCCGCGCGGCGGCTTGCTGATTTCTAGCGCGTTCTTCGGCTATACCAGGAGTCGGGGGCGTCGGATCATCCAAAATAAATAGCACGCCGTAGTCATCGCCGTAGTTAGGATCGGCTGTTCTTTTATTAATTTCCGCTAATTGCAACGTTTTATCGACGGGCATGCCAAAACCGGCCGCGTAAACATTAAGCGTATTTTGATCTAATTTGACGAATCCATGCTCGATTAGCGGTGCGAATACTCGGTTATCCGGATCGGCTGCGCGCATGAGCTTCGCTTTTGGAAGAGCTCTCCAGTCATTATCATCATAAAATTGACCCACCGTGCTGTCGATCAGATATTTTTGGTCGCCAAATACGACGACCGTAAAGGCATGGTGAATTTGGTCGTCGAACAATTTGGCGGTGTGATGAGTGAATACCTGAATATGCGTTGGCGAAAATGAATTCAAACGGCGCTTAATATCAAACGCCAAACTGTCGCAAAATCCACCGCATTCATCATTCCTCAAGTCTGCGGGGGGCTCCATCATCGATTCGCCGTCTAGTGCGAGTTTTTTTGACGGTCGGACTCGATTCACGATCGCGACCCTACCTTCATGAATGACTTGCCTCAAAACCGCTTCAAATTCACCTTCGGTTAAAGATTCATTTTTCTGCAATTTTTCAAATATTTTATATATGGCTTCGACACTCGGCTTTTGGGTCAACCTCGCACCTTTTGTTGGTTCCGCCATCTGCGAGTCGGATGGGGTAGTCGAACTATTGGGGATTGCGGGCTCGGCTGTGGACATCCGAGCGGCGGCTTTATGGATATCGTTGATTGCTGAAGATCCAAGTCGGGCGCCGACAAATTCCGCGAGCGGGCCGGATAAGCGGGAGGCGGCCAATCTGGGCAGACCGGCGGCGGCGCGGATGCCGCGGGGGATTTTGGTGGAGGCGACGTTTTCAGCGCGGTTGATGCCGGTTTGGGTCGGGTCAAGGGGCTTGGTTTCGCCGTACTTTTTGGCTTGGGCGGCAAGATGCTTTTCCTGGGCTTTGAGCTGGGAAAGAAGGGTTTCTTCGTACTTGGCTTGGTCGGTTTTGTCGGTCACGAGGGGTGTGAGGACGATGTACGACGTGCCTTCGGCGCGGAGGAGTTCGGTCAGGTGGTCGGTGTGGTAACCGCCGGCGATGAGTAGGGCGGCGTCCGTGTTTTCTTCGGCCATGATCTTGTGGGCGTTCTCGACAAAGGCCTCGTCGCGTTGGCCGACCAGTTTATAAAACTTGCCGAAGTCGGCGCGCGCGTCTTCCAGATAGGGCTTGGTGGGGATCATGCTCTCAAAAAATCCGAGGTCCGCGAGCTTGCGGTTCATGAAACCCAGCCAGGATTCGGTCGCGAAGTCATTTTCGTTAAACTCGAACATCTTGAAGTCGTGCGAGGACATTTGGAGCTTGTAGGCGTTGCCGAGCAGGCCCAGGAAGCGGTCGATCGCGCGGACCTTGCGGGCGTCGTCGTCGGGCAGGATTTTTTCGAAGACGCGGTCTTCTAGAAGCTCTTCTTCGGCCATGAGCGCGTCCATCTTGAGGTCGAGGAATTTTTCCAAGTAGTCGGCGTATTCGGTCAGGGCCGGAAAAGCGGCGCGTTCTTCGTCGGAGGAGGAAGATTGGGAAGTGGACATGCCCTTATCCAGGATCTGGCGGATCAGACGGTATTGAGAAACTTGCGAGGTCCGCAGGCGGCGGGAGGCCTCGGCGAAGCTTTTGGCTTCCGAAGGGCTCACGCGGCTCAGAACGGAGGCCTGTTCGCGGTTGGCGCGCTCGAAGTCGATGGACTTTTCTTTTGCAAAAAGCTCCTTCATCCGCGCCATCTGCGGATAGTCCGCCAGGGTCATCCCCGCGGCTTCGCACAGCGCGAACAAACCTTCCGTCTGTTCCTTGAAGTCCCCTCCCAGATCGGGATCGGATCCGGCTTTTTTCCTCTCGTAGTCCAGCAGCGTCCGCGGGTACATCCGAACCTTGAGCCGATCGATCGAAACCTTCGCCTGGTACAGGTAATGCAGAATGTCCTTGCGGCGATCCACCAGCGAGGCGTACGCGCGGACGGCTTCGTTGTAAAGGTCCTGATACTCGACGCCGCGGATCTTCATGGGCTGTTCGGTCGTCAGGTTCAGATACTCTTCGCCGGAGATGATCCCCTCGTACAGGAAGCGGCGGGCGATGATCTTCCATTCTCTTAAGGGCGCGAGCTTGCGGATCGGATCGAGCGTCACATCGCGGTCGGCGCCTTCGACCAGGACCGTCTTGATCCCGTACTTGGTGAGAAAGTGTTCGACCGCCTTCGCCAGACTCTGCTGACCACTGAGATTGGCATGCGCGTCCTGGATGTGGATGATGAGCTTGCCGTTCGTTCCCGGGTGGATCTCCTGGATCGTGACGGCGTCAAAAGGAATGTCGAGTTGTCCTGGATTGGCGATCAGCCCCTGGATGTTGATCGCTGGCGAAACAACAGGAATCGTCGACGCCTGAGAAGACGGCAATCCGCCGGGAGCTGCCCACACGATCTCCTGGCATAAAAACACGGCGGCCATGATCGTCGAGATCGACCTCAAATGGTGGTTGTGTCGTTTCTTCATAGTCTAATTACTTATAAGTGATGTATGAACATATTTATTCACCTTTAACATATCTTAATTAAAGCTTACTGTTAATAGTCATTTTTTCAAGGTTTGGGAGGAAAATTTATCGGGCGGGGTGAGTTAAAAACTTCGGCGCTTTGCGCATCAAGATGACGCTTAAAATGTCTAATCTACCCCTTGCGAAGAGCTGAAAGTTCCTTTGTAAGGCGTTCCATGGGCAGGCCGATCACATTGGTTTCGGAGCCGCTGACTTTCGACACCAGCTCCCGGCCTTTTTCCTGATAGCCATAGGCACCGGCTTTGTCGGCGTACTCGCCGGTGTCGAGATAGACCGTGATCTGCGCGGCGGTGAGTTTTTTAAAGGTGACGCGGGATTTGACCACAAAGGTTCGGTAACGGGCGGTTGCCAGATCCTTGAGAGCGACGGCGGTGATCACGGTGTGGGTTCGACCTGAAAACGCTTTTAACATTTTGGCTGCGTCCGCGCGATCCCTGGGCTTTATCACCGGTCGGCCCTTAAAATCGATCAGCGTATCGGCACTGAGAACCATGCCGGTCTTAGCGGGCACGCGGGCGCAGGAGCATTTGAGCAGAGCGTTCCAGACGGCGTTGTCCTCGGGCGAAAGTCCCTCGTGCATCACTTCGTCGTGGGCGGAGCTTACCACCTTGAACCGAAGACCTGCTTTTTTTAATAAAAATTTTCTTCGAGGCGATCGTGACGCCAAATAAATCATCCCCTGTATTCCCTCACTTTAAAATTGCTTCATACCCTTCGCGATAACTCGGGTAGACAGGCACCCAGCCCAGCATTTTGAGCTTTTGATTGGAACATCGCTTGGAATCCTTTTTTTCGGCATCGGACGCGGCAGCCGGCGGCATCGGCGGGATCTCGCGGCAAAGTTTTGGGAGCAGCCAGGAATAAAATTCTTTTTGCGTGGCGGGCATGTCATCCGACGCGAGATAGATATGACCCGGTTGGCCTTTTTTGATCACCTGCCGAATGCCGCTGACCGCATCCTCCCGATAAATCCGATTGGTCCAGGCCTCACTCATCGGCGGAATGAATCGTCCCGACCGCATCGCGTCGATCCGGTTCCGACCCGGCCCATAAATCCCCGAAAGCCGCACCACCATGCCGCTGATCGGAGCGGCCAGCACCGCTTGTTCGGTTTGCCAAAGCACGCGGCTATTTTCCGTGAGAGCTGCGGGTTGAATGAGCGAATCGGCCTCCACCCACCCCCCGTCCCGCGGTCCATATACAGCAGTACTGGAAACAAATACGATTCGGATTCCGTGCTGATTTTTTAGCGCGTTCAGAAGCAGAGATGTTCCACGAAGGTAGGTCGATGTGTAATCTTCGGTATGCGACTCGGAGCGGGAAGGAGCTTGGCAGGCCACGACCGCATCGGCAGCGGGCAGGGTTTTGAGAGATGCCGCATCGCCTATATCTGCTCGCAGGGGCTCCAAACCGGCCGCGCGCACGCGGTCCAGTGAGGCATCACTTCGGCAAATACCCCAAACGCGATGTCCGTCCGCTGCTAACGCGGTTCCAAGTGCGCAACCCAAGTAACCGCACCCGGCGATGAGAATATTCATATGCTGGCGGCGCTTCGTGCCGTCACTTTTTTGGGGAGGTTTTTTTAAGTTCTTCGACCATCATGCGGTCAAGGTAGGCGTCGGCTTCGTTCGTGTTCGAAAAAATGCATTCCAGCGGAAGGGCTTTAACGATCTCGAATACTTTTTTGATCTGCGGTTGAAGATTGCAGAACGAAAGGACGCCATGGCGGGTTTGAACTTTTTTTCGGAGATCAAAAAACGAGCTGATCCCGGCGCTCGAAACATAGTTGCAGTGCGTCATGTCGACAAGCACCTTGAC
>JAGVCY010000061.1 GCA_020058965.1 Candidatus Omnitrophota bacterium
AACGCGACTCGGATGAAAGGGTCCGCTCCAAGCGAAGCTGAAGTCTGTCACCTTTTGTTGAGCGTTACTGTCATGGATGTGGTTTCGGATAAACTTGTCGGCAATCGCTTCAATGACGGTCTGGTTCGCCTTGGGGTCGGCTGTCAGGATCCAGGCGGCGGCCGCCCCGGGCGCCACCAAACGGATGTCACCATTGACCATCAGCTCGATCACGACCGAGACCCCGTTTAAACTCACGACCGTCGACTCGTCGACCTGGGGAAAAAACGCTCTGCCGTCCCTGACGATTCGCGCGGCAAGATCAGCGCCGCGGTTGAACCATTTTCGCGTCTGCAATCGTTCAATTTGATCCAAAAATCCGCGGATTTCCTCGGCGGACGCAAATCGGCTGAGTTTAATCTTGAGCTGGATCTGCCGCAAAAGATCCTGCTGCGAACCCGACAACCGCCAAGACTTAAGGCCATCCTGGATTAGATTTTTGTACCCATCCACCGACACCCCGCGCCCGCCTTCCGCCGTCGGAGCCGCCAGCGTCAACCGCTCTTGTCCCTCAATGAATGAAAAATATTCTCCCGCCGTTTCAAGAGCCTCAAGCCTCTTCACCAATTCTTCCCGGTCAGCAAGTCTGCGGGGATCTTTATCCAATCCGCTCAAAATCTCAAGTGCGCGTTGCCGAGCTTTCCGAATCTCCTGTGCCGTCTCCATCCAATCCCCCCGATCCAGCGCCCTCGCCACTGAAGGCCACAGCATCCGAGCCAACACATGGCCTCGCAGCGCTCCCCAAATCTGACTCCGCACCTCTTCAAGACCCAATCCGCTCTCCCGCCCCGCCAACCGCGCGGCGGTGCGAAGAAGTGTAAAACTGGTTTTATCACCGCCTAATTGGAATGTTCTGTCCACAAAACTGACATCATCAATAGTTGTGGTTGGACCCCCCAATACGTCGTTCTCAGTTATCATGCGATGAGATTTGATTGCGCCCAAAGTCATGTCGGTCTTCAGCTCAAGCTCCTGGCCATCTGCTCCTCCGTCAAAATAAACAGCGGCGACAAACTTGACGCGGCCGTATTCGAGAATTATGGTCGGAACAATGCCCGCTTCCGCTCTGTCAGAAAAGTACAATGTCGCTTTTTTCGGCAGTAACACGGGTCCTTTGTAGAATGCTCTGACGTTGAACCATGCGCTCACAGCCCGTGCGGTCGCTGGATCGGCAAGATCCAGTTGAACCCAAAACATCATCGGAGTTGTTGAAGCCAATGTGGCCGCCCCATCCAATTTAAATGTCCCATCAAAAGGCGACGATTCCGCCGATAACCGTGCAGCGGGGGTGATGGTGATTTGGAGCTCCACTCCTTCGACAGCGTAGGTTAAATTAAATGTTTTGCTTTGAAGGTCGGTTGGGGCGTCCGGTATCGATGGCATGCCTTGCCGCACGGCGGCCTCGATCGCCGGAAGCATGTCGGTCGTAATATCAGCATCAAAAAGAACTTCCGGCTCCGCCGATACAACCGCCGAGATGCGCAACTTGGGAGCCGACACAATGTTGGGATTCCGAAGAATATCCAAAATACGGCTCGGAAGGGCGTCAAAATTAATGTCATGCAAACTCCCCGACCTCCGCCGGCCAATAAATACCCAAACACTCGTCACAACAGATTGAGCATTCACACCCGTTGGTTTGTCACGCAATCCGTTAAGTTTTCTGATCGCGACTGCGGAGTCTGTGTCCTTCTCCAGCATATCCTGAAGAATAATCATGGCTTCTTTATCCAAGCCGTACTGAAACGTTGTTTGAAGCGCTGCCAAAAACGCCTGGGCCGCGTTCACATCCGCAAAAGTCTCCTGCGCATTGATGTGCAAACTCATCGCCGCATCATCAAGAGCGTGGCTGAATCCACCAAGAAACAATCGGATCACCGAATTCGCTTCCCTACCAAACACATACGGGCGAGGGTATTGCTTCAACATCTCCATCGCCGCCTCAACCCGATCCTCATCAAACGCCAACCGCGCGGCGGCGCCTCTTCGATCTCGGGCGGCGGAAATTCCAAGGTCGGATGCAAATCGGGCAGCGACGGCCGAATTTAACGGCATCGCGGGGGTGCGTTGGTTCTGGGGCTCGGTGCTTTTGCTTTGGGGGGCCGCCGCGGCCGCCTGCGGGGGCCTCGCGGTGACGAGGTTTTTTTCGGGCATCGACGCGAGGAGAATTTTTTCATAACGGGCTTGGTCGGTCTCTTCCTTTACTTGGGGGAGGATGGAGACGAAGGAGATGCCTTTGGCTTTGAGACTCTCTTTGAGGGCCGGGGTGTGGAAACCGCCCGTGATCAGGATGATGGGCTCTTTGGAGCCGGTTGAGAGGATTCGGTCGATGGATTTGAGGAAGACGGTGTCGCGTTCGCGGGAGAGGTCGTAAAAGGTTTTGGCGGCGTCTTCGGCGGTCTTGAGGTTTTCTTGAAGAGCGATGGCTCCGTCGTAGCCGGCTTGGCGCTGGAGGATGCGACCGTTCACGAAGCCGGAAAGGTACCGAGGGTCGGCCGCGGTCGGGTTCTTCGAGAGCCGCTCGTATTCGGCCGGGGTGATTTGGAGTTTGATCAGCTTGGCGACGAGCTTCGAAGTGTCCTTGAGCAGGAGCAAATATTTTTCCTGGGGGTCGGGGGAAAGGCGGTCGAGGACTTCGGATTCGAGGCGGTCGAGTTCGGCGAGAGCGCCCTGGGCGGAGAGCTTTTTGGATTCGGCGACATAATGAAAATATTTGGAGCGGTCTTCCGGCGCGAGCGCGTCGACGGACTTGTCCTGGGCGGAGGCGAGAACGGCGCTGATTTTTTTCTCAAGCGCTCCGAGCCGCCGGATACGTTTAAGTTCGCGGTAGGCGCCCAGATAGACGCCCGACGCTTTGGCCTGCTTAAAAAGAATGTTGAAGTACTCGACGAGCGGCAAATCCTCCGTCTGATACCGGGTCCGCACGGCTTCGAAGGCGGTAAGCTTCGGGTTGAAGATGAATGACTCCTGATCCTTGAGCCCCCTTTGAATCCGGTCGAGGTACAGCAGCGCATCCTTGCGCTTTCCGACGGCCTGGCGGTAGGTCTCGAGCGATTTGTTGTAAAGCTCCTCTTCTTCGGCGCCGAGAATCTTGAAGTCGGACGGGGAGGTCAGGTTCAGGTACTCTTCGCCGTGCAGGAGGCCCTGCCTCATATAGGAAAGGGAGACGTCGCGGAGCGTCTTGGGGTCGACCTGGGACTTCAGGTGGCCGAGCGACACATCCCCCCACCCGCCCTCGACATAAACGCTCGAAATGTTCTCGACCGTGAGCACCGCGTCCAAAGCCCGGGCCAAACTCTGCTGGCCGGAAAAGTTCGTGTGGGCGTCCTGGAACAGAATTACCTGAGGACGGGCGGAGGCGGCCTTGTGCCAGTCGTCGATCAGGGCGACGGAGTCGGGGAAGGAAAAACGGATGTCGGGCTTGGGCGCCGGGACGGCGAAGAGCGCTTCGTGTGGGGCGAAGGCCAGAACGTCCTGCGAGATAAATGTCACAACAAGCGCCAAGGAGAGGACTTTAAGATTTTTCTTCAAAGAAGTTTTCCTAAGTAGGTTCAAATGTGGAAATAAATTGTATCTGTTTAAATATTCCTCATAAGTGTACCTGCCAATGGCAGGAATTCAAGGGCGAATAGGCAGGCTTAGATCAGTTATGTTAAGATTAGAATAGATTTAATTAAATATTTATAAGTATACAAAAAGAGATCATATTCCACTTGTTTTGCCGCTGGCAGCATCAAGCGAACCAAAATTACTCACCGGCAATCTTTTGGTCTATAATTACTGCCTATGAAACACCCTCTCCTACGACTCTTTGTGATCGCCGCGGTTTTGACGGTTGGATTGACCCGCTTCGCGCTTCCTGCGACAGCGAACGAAAATACCGAGAGTCCTTACATTTTTATTCTCGACGGTGAAGCGCTATTCGGCTACTCGGACACCGTGGGTCCGGCGCCGGGAGATTTTTCGACCTCGGAGAAGTGGCTGACCTCGCTCGCGGTCAAGTTGAACGACAGAGACCAGCTGATCGGCGCTTACAACGGTAATTTTCAACAAAGCCAGATCTTTATCCGTCAGGACGAGGGCAATCAGTCGTCCAACCAGATACTCGCCCACAACCTCTCCGCCGCCGTTAAAAAATATATCGGCGACAATCTGATCTTCAAGCCCATGTTCTTTTACGACACCATCTTCGTCAAAGAAACCGCCGATGAATCGCTCGGCGACGGGCTGTACGACTACACCGACCTCGGCGGCGGATTCGAGAACACCCACCTGCTGATTACGAAGGATGAAAAGGCGCTGGAGATCTCTTACGGTCTCAATGTTTTTTGGCGTGAATATCCCAATTACCAGTCGCTTGAGGCGCTTTCGAGCCGGGAGCCCCTGGAGGATAAGGAAAAAGACTTTGTCGGCTACAAGGCGGACCTGGGACTCAGCACGGAATGGTGGTTCGAAACGACCGCGCGGCTGGATGGCACTGCGTTGTTCAAGGATTTTAGCGACAAGCTCACGGTGGACGCCAACGGCATCCGCAAAAGCGACAACCGCCAAGACTTCTACCTTGAGATCGACGGCACGCTCATAAAGCCGATCAGCGAGGCGCTGAGCATCGGATTTACTTCGGGATGGAAGGCGAACTATTCCAATCTGGATTTTTATGACACCCGCAACTCGCTGGCGCTGACGGACGACCGGTTCTTCGAGAATTACTACGACTACAACGCGTACGACCTCAGCCCGACGGTCACCGTCAAAGGTCCTAAGTTTGCCGCGGAGGCGAAGCCTTCGACTCTTCAGGCAAGCTACACATTTGAAAAAACTTTTTATTCCGGACGGGTAGCGCAAAGCGACGCTGGCTTACTCCTCGGTGACGATCAAACGGACAAAAGTTCTAAAGTAGCGGTTCAACTGACGGTCCCCTTCGCCGTCCAATGGTCCTGGATGCTCAGCGGAAGCTACGAAAAACAATCTTCCAACCAAAAGTTCGAACAGACCTTCCTCTACAACTACGAAGTCTGGTCCGTCCTCTCGGGCATTTCGTTCCAGTCGTAGGGAAAAGGGGTCTGCCCCTTTTTTCATTACTACTGTTTTTAAGCGTGAAACCCCATAGGTCGCTTATTCGGGTTGACCGGCGGCTCCAGCAACATTCGGATCGCTTCAAAAATAGATTGGATCTGTTGGCCTTGATCCTCATATTTTTTCTCAAGATCATCGATTTTGCGTTGCAGGTCCTTATGAGTGATGAGGAATTCTCTGAGCCGGGTGAATGTTCGGATAATCAGAATATTTGCTCCAATGGCCTTTTTGCTATTCAGCACCGACGAGAGCATGGCAATGCCCTGCTCGGTGAATGCTTGAGGGGTGTAGCGACGGCCACCCCAACTTGAGGTTCCAAATTGGAACCTCAAGTTTTCGAACTCACTTTCAGTCAGTTGGAACATAAAATCCCCTGGAAACCTGTCTAGGTTACGGCGCACGGCCTTGTTGAGGATCTTTGTATCAACTTCATAGAGTCCGGCCAGATCACTGTCCAGCATGATTTTGACGCCTCGAATTAGATAGATCTTTCGCTCGATCGATTCGTGGGAGATATAGGTATTGACGGATATGGTGCGTGATTTTGGCATGACAGACCTCCGGATGGATTGACCAGTTGATTGACTCGGTTTTCATCCGGACCTGGCCGGATTTACTTGGGGCAGTTAAACCTGGTAGGACTGTGGCCCCATGAAAGAATCAGAAGTAGCGGATGATGCAGGATACAACTTCAATTTATCTGGTCAATAACAAAATTAGTTGATGCTGATTTGGTAGGTGGTGGTGTTGATCGGATCTAGGTTTGCGAGGACCGCGCCGATCCGGGTGATGCGCTCTTCCGAGCGGATGACAAAACGGCCGGTTTGTCCGGCGGCCACATCGCAAACCTCGACCCGCTTGCCGTCCCTGAAATTTAGATAAAGTGTCACGCGCAAATCGTTTGAAGCGCCGGTGTTCGTGATCCGGACGGTTCTCTCGCGGCCCGGTAAGGCACTCATCATGATCTGATGCGAGTCGAACGCCAGCGGCTGGATGTCCGCCTGCGGCGTCCAGTCCCCCGCGACGCTTTCCGATATCGCCGACCCCGCCGCCGTGCCCCACGACGCGATCCAGTCGCTCTTCAGCGTGTCGCCAGAAAATAAGAGCTGGCCCCGCGTGTTGTAAAGATAGAACTTCTCTGCCGCCCAAACGCTCTGCGTCGCGGCGATCGGCAGCAGCTTCATCCCCTCCGCGTACCCGCGGTACTCGCCGCGGTGGACCCAGTTGAAGTAATCGTTTAAAAGGTCGCCGAATGGCTGCCCCGTGACATCGCTGAGAATTCGGGCGTAATCGGCTGCGGAAGCAGATGCGTCGCGGGACGGCATCTTAAGATCGCGGGAGATCTGGATGATCGCGTCCGGTCCAAAATGTTTTTCGATATACATCCAAAAAAGCGCGTTCTCGTAACGCATCGAAAAAAATGTCTCGTCAGGGTATCTCAGGTAGTAGTTAGCTCCTCCACGGGAAAACTGGACTTTTCCGTCGACTATTTTTCTGAATCCCTCCGAAGCGAACCCCGCGTCCGAGCCCGACTTGCATTCAAAGTACCTGGCGAGTCCCTCAGTGTACCAATCGCCTCCCTTGGCCTCGTGCTCGGTGGAGCCAAGGTTCTCGTTAAAGCCGTGAATCACCGCGTGAGTCATCTCATGCGTCACCGAAGTCGCGAGGTACTCGTCCTCGGTGTAGGTTTTGGAAAACGGAGTTCCGTTGATCCGGTTCCAAAACTCCAAGAATTTACGATAATTCGCCGGCAACAGCAATACGGGAGTCTTACTACCCGTCTGCTCATCTGTGCGAACCATAAAAAGCGGCGCGCGTCTGAAGTCCCCCAGGTCAAAACCGCCGAAGGGCAAAAGCGCCCCCGCTTCCGTGTCTCCGATGTAGGCCTCGATCACCTTCGCGCGGGCTTCGGGGGCTTGAACAAGCTTCATGTCCCGGCTCAGAGACTCGTAGGCCTTTTGCATGTGCATGAGAACCCGCTGAGGGTAGGTGCGGTCGCCGTTTTTCTCGAGAGAATAGTCGGTGTAATGAACTCTGAGCGCCGTGCCGTCGATGGCCCGGACGGTGAGAACTTTTTCGAGAATGAGGTTGCTTGAACTGGGAATCATTTGGCCGTAGCGGCTCACGATCCGGCCGTCAATTTTTACTTCCAGAGGACCGGCGTAGCTGGCCGGCGACGGAACGATCTGAAATGTCTGGCCGCCTCTAAATGTTTCGAGCGACCACTGTCCCTGGCCATGCATATCCTTGACCGGGTGGAGATTGCCTTGCGGGTCCACGGATTGAAATTCGATGCGGGAGTCGGGTGTGAGAGCCTGGTCTTGAACGAGCCGAACCATGAGCGGAGCCGCCGAAAGTTGAAGCGGATGCTCAAGCTCCGTACCCGGAACTGTCGAAGTTTGCATGAGGAGGGTCGCCGCGAACAAACTCACGAAGACCTGTTTAAATTTCATATGCACCTTTGGTAACCCAGCCATCTTGTGCCTCGCGGCCGTCAGATCTGTGACTTTGCGCCCCACCCTTTCGGATGGTTTGCCATTTTCAAAGAGAACTCAAACGAAGCACTTTTCTACCTGTTCGAAGTATGCATTACTTATAACCTAAATTCAATAGTATCTAATATTATTTAATTTTTTCACCCATCAACCACTACAAAGGGAAGGTAGGATTTCACCGCGAGGAGCCGGAAGGTAGGCTGCGTAGCGCTTCTGGTAGGACGAGGCGTCCCCGCCGAGTCCGGACAGGGAGCTCGCCGCGCCTGGCCTCAGCGGCGCATACCTTTTACGCCGCGAGGCGTGCCGCGACAGGTGGTGTCGCGGCCATCCTCTTCAAAAACAGCGCGCGAGCGGCTCTGCGCGGAGAAGCATATCTTCTGGCTCCTCGCGGTGAGACCGAATCCCAACCGAAACCCAGTCGGGGTTGCGTGGGTGAGGGCATCGGGTATAATAGCGGCTCTTGAATTTTGGCCCCATCGTCTAGTGGCCTAGGACACTACCCTCTCACGGTAGGGACACGGGTTCGACTCCCGTTGGGGCTATATTTTTTTTATTCGGCCCCAACGGGAGTCGAACAGGAGCCGCCGAGCCAGCATAAAAGGCGATGCGACCAAAGGGAGCATTGCCCTCCTCCGAGGCGGCGGCTGGCCGACCGTAGTC
>JAGVCY010000162.1 GCA_020058965.1 Candidatus Omnitrophota bacterium
ATCCTTATGAGTATGCCTCCGTCGATCAAATGCGCGCGTTGGTTGAGCCGCTGGGCTTTAAGACGGTCCGAGTGGTGCCGGCCAAGGTGCCGACCGGGAATAACGAATTCGTATTTGAAAAGTGCGCATGAGCATGTGCGGACATAGGTGCGGCGCTTGAGTGTCCGTCGACAGCGTGCGATCGCGCTCGGTTTATTCATTCTTATTTTGGCGGGATCTGTTTGGATCCGGCATTTTTCAGTCTGGCTTCCGCATTGGCACGCCAGCGAGCGGGTCGGCCTGGGCCTCGCCGCCAAAATGGGTTCGCGGCTGGGCCTCGACGATTACAACCTCGATTCCATCGAGCTCAAGCAGGGAACACTGGGCCAAAACCCGCCCGTTCAGATCATCAGTCCCTACGCGCCCAAACCCGCTCCCGCCGCCTCGACAGCGAACCTGTCTCCATTTAACGCTCAATTCGCGGATAGCAATCCGTTCAAATACCGACCGCCTCTTTTGCCCTCGCTACTGACTTACAGTCATCACCAATTTTTGGCGCCGCGGTTTCCTTATTTTCCAGTGGTCCTGTCCGCGCGAGACGACGGGAGGGTTGACGCGGACAGTCGATCCGCTGCCGCGCTGCAGCAAGTCTGGGCAGTCGTTGTTGCGCTGGCCGCGGGAGCCGCGCTTCTCGTGATGGTCTTCATCCTGGGGTGGCGTTGCGCGGGACCCTGGGCCGGACTTGCGGCCTCCTGGCTGACGGCGGTGAATCCGGTCATGTTACTGGCCGGTTACCGGATCTGGCCGGAAGAGCTCATGATGGCCGCCGCCGTCGCGGCCGTTTTCTTATTCATCCACTTCCAATCCAAAAACAGCTGGGCGGGTTGCGGCCTGGCGGGATTCTTTTTTGGCCTGGCGTTCGTTGCGGACATGTCGGCGATTTTTTTCCTGCCGGCGATCCTTCTGCGTCCGACGGGTAAAAAAAGTCCAAGCCGGCGCATTAACCCCTGCTTATTTGGATTTGTGGCGGGATTTTTAATTATTTCAAAAGAATGGATCGAACATGTTTATGTTCAGTACCGGGAGCCCTTTTGGACCGCTTCACGGCAGGTGGTGGCCGATGGAAACCCTTTGGGCGGAATTTCATTTTGGGTGTTTTGGCTCACGCTCGTGAAGGTCGTAGGCCTTGGTGCCGCTTTAGCCGGGCTCGGTATCTGGTTAAGAAAAAGTAAACCGGATGCGCCGCACGAAGTCAGGGAGCCGCTGATGGTTGCGGGTTGGTTTGCACTGATGATTCTGAGTTTTTTGCTGTTCCGGGGTCTGTATGCTCCCAATCCTGTTTGGTGGGACCTCAAAGCGCTGGTTCCCGCAATACCGATCGCCGCGATTGCGGCTAGCGCGGGAATAACGGCGGCATTTCGCGGCCAGGTGATCCGACTGCCAAACAACCGGATTTTGTGGGGATTTTGGGGTGTCGCCCTCGTCGCGGTCTCCGCGGCTCAAGTGACTATCGGCCTGCGGCTGGCCGTGAATCCGGGTGGCATCTAAAGTGAGCTCCGTTGCTTTGTTTAAAAAAAATCTTTCGATCCTTTTGCTGTTTTTCGTAATCCTGCTTGCGGCGTTGGCGATGCGCGTCCCGAGTCTTTGGATCCCGCACTGGCGCGGCGATCAGGGACAATACATCATTTTGGCCATGAAGCTCGATCGCTTCGGCCTGGACGGTTATAACCTGCGGCAAGTTCAGATGGGGGAGTGGGTGTTTCCACAAGACCCGCGATTTAAATTCACCGTGCTCAAAGATCTTCCGGAAGATGCACCCGGAAGTTATTTGCAGATCATGAAGCAAATCGGGCAAGGGTATTACGACGAGCCGCTTCATGTGCGCGCGCCGTTGTTTCCGGCGATCTTGATGGTGTCGCATCGAATTTTTTCGCCGGATCAGCCGATGGCGGTGCTCTCGT
Organism: Candidatus Omnitrophota bacterium; assembly: GCA_020058965.1. Lineage (GTDB taxonomy): Bacteria > Omnitrophota > Gorgyraeia > 2-02-FULL-51-18 > JAGOUK01 > JAGOUK01. The sequence continues at coordinate 1,941 of JAGVCY010000162.1, forward strand.
CCGCGGCGGCCAGCGCGGTGTCCCAAAAAGTCCTTTGGATGGTCGTGCGTTCTCAGTTCTGGGCGAGCATCATTCCCATTTTTTTTAGCGTCGGGATCGTGGCAATTACGGCCGCGCTGGCCTGGTTATGGACGCGCTGCCTCAGAACCGCGATTTATTCAGCCGTCCTCATGGCGACCAACCCGCTGAGCATCTGGCTGGCGCACCGCGTGCTCAACGAAAGCGCCGCCGTCTTTTTTGTGATCCTCGCTTTTTTGGCATTAGGGGATCTCAAGAAAAAATATTCACCCCTTCTGAGCGCTGTTTGTGGGGCTGGCTCCGGATTTTTTATTGGACTGGCGGTTCTGGTGAACCAACGGATGCTGCTCGCGGCCGCGGCGATCGGCCTGATCGTGTGGATCCGAAATGTCGGCGAAGGTCTCGGCTCCGACAAGCCCGGACTGAACCGCCGACACGCGCTGCTGGCGATCCGCGCGCTGACCCAGCCGTTTTTTGCAGGATTCATTTTGGTGTTTGTCGCCACGACCTGGTTTTGGTTTTACAGAGTGTTCGAAGTGTATGGCGACATCCTCCATCAGCCCCTGCAAGGGATGCAGCAAGGAGGCAATGAAGACATCACGGGGTGGTTCGCCGCGGTCCGCGCCCGGCCGCACCCGCTGATATTTTTTGCGGTGGGAGTTCCCCTCATGTTTCCATTATTTTTCTTTGCGTATGCGACTTGGGCGCGATTCTGGAGGGGACTGACCGGATTTGCGGCCGATCCCGCGTCCCGGCACTGGATCGCGCTGTGGATTTGGATCCTGATGTTTTACAGAGTGTTCACGGACATCACCCGATTATTTGGAACCGGCGGCATTCAGGAACACCGCTACTTTTATGCCGTTTATCCAGCGATCGCGATTTTGTCCGCCTGCGCGCTGAACGGTCTCAGAACGCGTGTGATGATTTATACTAAGCGCGCATGGGCGGCGTCAGGGCTCATGGTCCTCCTGCTCACGGCCAATGCCGCCTGGGGCGCGTGGCAGGCGTACGCTCAAATTTTTAATGACTCTTTGCTGTTTTAAACCAGAAAGTCGGCATGAGAACTAAATCCGTCGGGTCGATCCTGATCTTCGCGCTCATTTTTGCTCTGGCGTTTTATCTGCGGCAGTTCACTTTTTGGCTGCCGCACTGGCAGGGCGATCAGAGTCAGTATGTCATGCTCGCGATGAAAATCGCCTCTGAAAAATCCCTCAAGGCCTACAACCTTTCGGAGGTCAACACCGAAGAGATCCGTCCCGCGACCCCACCCGGCGCGAAGATCGCGATGGTCTACCGCGCCAAGGGTCAATCGGGAGATATCCTCGAAAGCTACCACCGGAATTCCATCGGATACTACGACATGCCCTTCTTTTATAAAGCGCCCCTTTTTCCGGTGATCCTCGCACTCACCCACCAGTGGATCGGACCCGCGGGCGTGCCGTTTGCCGTTGTGGAATCCAATCTTGCCCGCGAAGTTTTGAAGGTGCGCCCGCAGATATTTTTTAGCACTCAATTTTGGGCGGTGGTGGTGCCGTTCGCGACCAGCTTACTGATCGTTCTGATCACTTTTTTGTGGGCGCGCCGGCGTTTTGGAGATCGGGCCGCGCTGTACGCGGCTTTTATCTTGGCCGTCAATCCGGTCGGCATTTTGACATCCAACCGGTTGTGGACGGAAGACCTGATGACGGTTTTTCTGACCCTGTCGATGATCTTGTACTTCGAAGCGTTTGTGCGCGGCAAGTTGGTGCTGTGCTTTGGGGCAGGAGCGCTGATGGGATTGGCAGTTCTCACGAACCAAAAGTCACTGCTCGCGGCGTCCGGATTGTGGGTTTTTTCTATGATAGGCTTGCGCGCGGAAGGAAAAAAATCAATTTGGAGGATCGTGAGCGACGGTCGCTGGTGGGTTTTTGCGGCGGGGTTGGCTTTGGTGTCCGGGTGGTGGTTCATCAAAATTTATGGGATCTACGGTAATCCGCTGTGGGGCCCCAATAGCGAAAAAATAAGCCCCTCCGATTGGGGATGGTACCGGGTCCTTCTAAGTCGGCCGCATGGTTTAATTTTTTATCCGGTAGGCACGGCGGCGGTCTCGTGGGGATTTGCGGCCGGATATCTGACGCTGCGCGACGGGCTTCGCTCGGCATTTTACGCATGGTCCGGAAAAAAAGTTGATCTCACTGCGCTTTTTTGCTGGGTGTGGATTTTTTCATTCGCCATTTACCTGATGAGCAAGCGCACGGGAGAGTACCGCTACCTTTTTCCAGCCTATCCCGCGCTGGCCGCGATGTCCGGCTGGATGCTGGTTCGGCTGGAAGCGCGGCTCAAGGGAATTTTTGTTAAACCCCTATTCGCCCCCATCGCCGTGATGATCTTTCTTGCGGCGGCAGCTGCGTACTCCATCCCGCAAGCGGAAAAGGCGCTGAGGCTGGAACGGAATCTGATCCACGCGCCCTGGCATTGATTCCTGTCTTTATGATATTGTGTCGCAAGTAAACACAATATGAATTTATCGATCGTCGTCCCTATTTATAACGAAGAACAAAATCTGCCGCTTTTGGCCGAGGCCATCCGGAAGGCTTTGACCGACATTCACAAAACCTACGAGTGTGTTTTTGTCGATGACGGCAGTTCGGATCGCTCCGCGCAGGTTCTTAAGCAGATCGCCGCGGCTGATCCTCATCACCAACCGGTTTTTTTACGCCGGAATTTTGGTCAAACGGCCGCGCTATCGGCAGGGTTTGACCACGCCCGCGGCGAGATCATCGTCACCCTCGATGCGGATCTCCAGAACGATCCTGCCGACATCCCGATGCTGGTGAGCAAAATTGAAGAGGGTTATGACCTGGTCAGCGGCTGGCGGCAAAGTCGTCAGGATTCGATGATCCGCAACCTTCCTTCCTATGTGGCAAACTGGATCATTGGCCAAGTGACCGGCATCAAGCTGCGCGATTCGGGCTGTACCCTCAAGGCCTACCGCGCCGAAGTCGCCCAAAGTCTGCATCTTTACGGAGAGATGCACCGCTTCATCCCGGCGCTGGCCAGTTGGATGGGAATTAATCTGATCGAAGTGCCGGTCCGCCACCACGCCCGCAAGTTTGGAAAGTCCAAATATGGCCTCTCCCGCGTATTTCGGGTCTTTTTGGACCTCATTACGGTCAAATTTCTCCTAAGCTACTCCGCTAGCCCAATTCAATTTTTTGGAAAGTTTGGATTTGTGTCTTCGGGCCTGGGCTGGCTTGTTTGCGCCGCCGCTATTATTATGAAATTTACTCAAGGACGGACCCTCACAGGAAACCCACTATTTTATCTATTTACATTTATGCAAATCATTGCGGTGCAACTAGTTCTGATAGGACTTGTAGCCGAAATGAACATGCGGACCTATCATGAAGTCCAGAAAAAAAAGACTTATGTGGTTCGCAAAGACTCGGCCGGCCGCTAGAAGCTGTAAAAAAAGGAGAGACCATGCCTTCAGGACCCGCTAAAAAGCAATTTCCAGGAATTTTTGTCATCATCGCGGTGAGCTTCATAGTTTATTTGGCGATCGTCACTTGGGTTATTATGGTCCATTACAAAAAGCCAGCCAAGCCCAGCGCGATCAAAGTTGCAAATAAAATTAGCGTGACTCGAGCGCCTGCTTTTAGTTAAAATAATCAAATTGCGCTAAATTGCGTCGCGACACGTTGCCCCGACAAAACAGTTAGAATTGCATAAGAGCGCATTAAGTTATTTGGAATCCCTTTATTTTTGTTTACAAGTTTTTCTACCTGTGTTATATTTTGCAGGTATTCGAGTAAATACGATTGAATTTGTTCATAGCACCACACAAGGACCACGCATAAAATATTATGGTTGAATCGGTAGCCGCTACTGAAATTGCTTCCATTTCGTCCGACGCTTCCAATGGGCTCGGCGGCAAGCTTTCAGGAGCGATCAATCTTAAGTCAGTCAATCGTATCCTCCTCGTGCTCGCGGCGATTTCGGCGATTTATTTTGTGATGGTGATCGCTGGCGGCGCCGTCAAGCTGATGGGAGTTTCGCATCATATTCGTCAGTTGGAATTAAAGGGAGCGAAAGATGCGGGAACCGCAACGCCTTCCGATAAACCCTTGAAGCTCGAGGTACGACAGGCCGACCCTGCGCTGAGCAATCGCAATATTTTTCAACCTGCCGGCGCGGTTGTTTCGTCTTCCGATTCCGGCGCGTCTACCGTTCGTTCGTCGCCCTCTTATAAGTTGGTTGGAATTTCCGAGTCGAGTGATCCGGCGGACACCTATGTGATGATCGAAAATGCGCAGACCAAGCTCACGTATTTTTTGCAGTACAGTCAGCCCGTTGAAGGGCTGGAACTTGAGAAAATTCTCGGAGACAAAGTGATAGTGAAAATCGGGGGAGATTCCGTTGAACTTAAATAAATCCAGCAGGTTCCTTTTTGTCGCGCTCAGCGGCGCCTTTTTCTTAACCCTCGCGCTTTTTGCTCCCGCGGCTCAGGCGGTCGGCGAAGTTGTCGCAGGCGGAGCTGCGTCCATGGCCGCACACGTCGGTGAAGGACCCAGCCCGACCTTGGAGCAATCACTTGCCAAAAAGATCTCCTTGGATTTAAGGGATATGGACATTGTCGATGTGCTTAAGTTTTTGTCGATGAAAGGCAACTTCAACCTTGCCATGGATAACAAGATCAGCGGTCATGTGAATCTGATCATGAAAAGCGTCTCGATCGTCGACGCCCTTGAAGTCGTCCTCAAGACCAATCATCTGGCGTACCAAGCCATCGGCGACATTGTTTATGTTATGACCGATGAGGAATACCTGAGCACTTTTGGTAAAAAGTTCAGCGATGTCACGGATGTCCGCATCGTCAGTCTCAAATACGCCAAACCCAGCTATGTGCTCGCGGCGCTCGACAGCCTCACCATCACCGCATCGAT
>JAGVCY010000228.1 GCA_020058965.1 Candidatus Omnitrophota bacterium
ATTTTGCCGCATTGGCTGCCCGTGCACTGGATCCCTCAAGTGTCTTTTTTAATTTTGATTTTTGGCGCGCTGCGGATGGGGGGTCAGGCCGGGCTGGTCCTGGGTTTTTGGCTGGGCTGCTTGCACGCTTTTTTAGGGATACTGCCTCCAGGCTCCGTGATCATGTTGTACGCGGCGCTCGGCCTGCTGGCCGGTTCGGCTAAAAATCTGGTTTTTTTAGAATCGCCGCTAGCGCAATGGCTCGTGCCCCCTATTTTTGGTCTTTTGCTCGAGTTGATATATTTTATGATGATGCCCTGGGATGACGCGCCGTGGGGAATCGTGGATTATTTCGGCATGGTGCGCGCCTCCAACTGGACCATCACCGCGCTGGCATCCGGCTGGGTGTACGGCTGGTACGATCGCCGCGTGGTTTCTTTCAAATCTTCATGAAAGTTAAATGGCTCTCGTATGCCGTAACGGCGGTTTTTGCTTTGCTTTTGATCGCGTTGTTCAAAATGCAGGTGGTCGACGGTCGTTTTTACCTTGATAAAGCAGAAAAAAACCGCATCCGGCCCGTAATCCTTGAGGCGCCCCGCGGAGTGATCCTCGATCGGAATGGCCGCGAACTCGTCGGCAACCGTCTTAGCTTCGACTGTTTTTTACTTCCTCAGCGTTCCGGAGGCGACCCTCCTCTGGAACATTTGGCTGATTTGTTGAGACAACCGATCGAAAAACTCCACAGTCGTTACAAGGCCGGTCATACGGGGCCATTCACACCCGTGCTTGTCGCGCCAGACATCGGCCATGACGCGGCCGTCAAGGTCGAGGAGGATTCCGACCGATTGCCCGGTGTGTTCATCAAGACCCGCCCGATCCGTGAATATACGCTCGGGCCCGACGCGGCGCATGTGATCGGTTTTGTCGGAGCCATCAACCCGGAGGAGTTCGGCCGCTGGCGCGATCTGGACTTTAGGCGGACGGATATAATCGGCCGTGACGGGATCGAGCGATTTTATGACGCGTATTTGCGCGGGCGGCACGGCGCGTCTCAATTTGAAGTCGATAGCCGCGGCCGCTTGCTCAGAGTCTTGAACATTCAGGAACAGGAACAGGGACTGGAGCTTCAAACGACGCTCGACACGGAGCTGCAAAAAACGGTGGGCGAGGCGCTGAGGCCGTTTCCGGGTGCGGTGGTGGTGATGGAGTTGGATCGCGGTGGGATTTTGGCCCTCGCGAGCGCCCCGGGCTTCGACCCGAACTGGTTCGTGATGGGAAACAAGCCCAATGAAGAAATTTCAAAAGCGATCCGAGATTCGGGCAGACGATTCTTTAACCGCGCCGTGTCCGGTGAGTACCCGCCCGGATCCACTTTTAAAATTATAACCGCTCTCAACGGCCTCGCAGCCGGCAAAGTAAATTCCGCGACTTCCTTTTTCTGCCCGGGGTCTTTTACGATCGGGAACCGCGCCTTCAAGTGTTGGAATCACTCCGGGCACGGAAGTCAGAACCTGGTGGCCGCGCTGGAACACTCTTGCGATGTTTACTTTTACAATCTTGGGTTGCGGGTCGGCGCTCAGGCGATCGATCATTTGGCGCGTGAATTCGGTCTGGGAGAAAAAACCCGAGTGGACCTTCCTCAGGAAAAAAGCGGCGTCGTGCCGGGGCCCGAGTGGAAGCGCCGGGTCATGAATCAGCCGTGGTACGCCGGCGATACGCTCAACTTTGTGATCGGTCAGGGGTATTTGCTCACGACGCCTTTACAAATGGTCCGAGTGACGGCGGTGGCGGCTACGGGCGGGCGGCTGTTCCGGCCGTTTGTCGTCGATAAGATCGGCGGAGTGGATGTGTCACCGACCGCCGAGGGGCGCGTACACATAAGGCCGGAGGATTTGGCTGTGGTCCGCCGAGGCATGGAGCGGGTGGTTCAGTCCGATCAGGGGACGGGTCAGCGTGCCCGTGTTCCGGGGCTTGTCATTTTGGGAAAAACCGGAACCGCTCAGGCCCCGCGCGGTGAGGATCACGCCTGGTTTGTCGGATACGCGCCGCAAGATCGTCCGCGCGCGGCGGTGGCGGTGATGCTGGAACACGGCGGACACGGCGGCATGAACGCGGCGGAGATCGCCGGAAAAATATTCAGCCGGATGAAAGAATTGGGATATTTTAAAACGGGGGATGCGCGGTGAATCGCGGGGGTCGTCAGCCGGATTGGGCGCTTCTCATACTTCCGTTGGCGGTATTTTTTGTCGGACTTTTTTTTATTCACAGCGCGTCGCGGCAGGCTGGGATGGGATGGGACGGCAGTCTAGCGGTGCGGCAGGTGATCTGGATGCTGATCGGAATTCTTGTCTTGCTCATGACTTTGCGGTTTCCTTATCGCGTGCTTCAGGAATGGGTCTGGCCGCTTTATGGCGGAATGATTTTTCTTCTGCTTGTGGTCCTGCTGATGCCGGCTCGACTGGGCGCGCACCGGTGGATCGACTTCGGTCCCATCAGCCTTCAACCCTCGGAGTTGGCCAAGGTTTCGGTCATCGTGGCCTTGGCGTATTTGCTTAAAAGCCGCAATATCGCACGGGAAGGACTCGGATCAGCCGTGATCCCTGCGGTCGCCACTTTTGTGCCAATGATGCTGATCCTGAAGGAGCCGGATCTGGGCACCGGACTTCTGTTGATGCCCGTGCTGTTTTCCATGCTGTATGTGGCGCAGTTCCGCATGCGGTGGATTCTGGTTTTTTTTGGCGGCGCGTGCGCGGTCGCTCCGCTGTTGTACAACCACCTCAAGGATTATCAAAAACTTCGCATCCTCACTTTTTTAAATCCCGACAGGGACCCGCTTGGCTCCGGCTACAACATCATTCAATCCAAAATCGCCATCGGCTCCGGCGGGTTTTGGGGCAAGGGGCTTCTTGAGGGAACGCAGACTCAGTTGAGGTTTTTGCCGGAGCGGCACACGGATTTTATTTTTAGCGTGATCGGCGAAGAAGGGGGGTTCGTCGCGTGCGCGTTTGTCATTGTCGCGCTGGGGCTGATCATGCACCGCGGCTACGCGATCGCGCATCAGTGCCCCGGCCGATTCGGGCGGCTTCTCGCGACGGGCATCACGACACTTTTGGCGAGTCAGGCGATCATCAACATCAGCATGACGATGGGTTTGGTTCCGGTGGTCGGGATGCCGTTGTTTTTTGTGAGCTACGGCGGTTCCTCGATCGTCGCCAACATGTTCCTCGTCGGCGTCCTCATGAATATCGGCATGCACCGCGACTCAGCGGTGTAGTCGGTCCGGCCCGCAGGCAGGAGGGTCTGCCTTCGTAGGACAGAGCCGTTCGCGCGCTGTCTAAGACGAGGCGCGCGAACTCCATTGCGCTGCTGCGGCGGGGACGCCTTGCACCGCAAAAGTCCTACGAAGGCAGACCCTCCTGCCTGCGGGCCGATCGAATCTGAACCGGCCGAACCCGCACTCCGCACGCCGATTTCATCGGCGCCTCCTCAGCACGAAAACTCAATGTCCGCCCTTCAGAATCAATGTTCGTGCTTTGGAATATTTGGACATTGATTCCATCTCTTGAGTGAGGGTTTGATTGCCGCTTGAGAGGGTTGACATGCTTTCGCGGGATTCCGGCGCTGCGGAGTGACCTTAAGATCACGCAGCAGCGCCGCCAAAGCAAGCCGCCACTCTTGGCGGCGCAGCGGTCTCGCGAAAGCATGTCAACCCTCTCAAGCGGCAGGCCGAACCCGAGCGAATTAATAAAAAGTAAGCTCCCTTGAATTATGGTGTTCAATGGTATATATTTCTTATCAGAAGTAGTTATAAGTACCTAATCATGAGCCCGGGAGTGCGATGGAATTTTTATGGCACAGCGTCGACAAGTAACTAAAAAACTGGGAGAGCTCCTGGTCGAGCGTCAATTGGTGACGCCCGAACAGCTGGATCTGGCATTGGCGGATCAGAAAAAGAGCGGCGGTCTTCTCGGCGAAATTTTGGTGGGATGGGGCTACACCACAGAAGAATCGATCACTCAGGTACTGAGCTCTCAGTATGGTTTTGCCTTCGTGCCCGCCAGCGTGTACCAGGTCGAAGAATCCGTCACGGCTCTGATCCCCAAAGAACTCGCCACC
>JAGVCY010000161.1 GCA_020058965.1 Candidatus Omnitrophota bacterium
CTATCCGGCGCAGGACAGTTTGAGGGAATGGGTGGAATCCGCTGGGCTTTATCCGGTGAGCTGCCTTACATCCCTCTCAAGCACCCAGAAAAAAGATCTGATAGAAGCAGGTATCATCCTTTGCCGCAGCCTCCGTGATGATGAGGGGCTTCTGGGCCGTATCGGACTCAAAGAGGATCAAAAAGGAGCGCTCGCGGCGGAGCTTGCGTTCCTGTGCGGGTGATGCAGCCATACGGCGGGGAAGGGTCGTTTTAAAATCAAGGGGGATGTATGCCAAAGTTCTTGATCGCCTATGATGGTTCCGAGTATTCCGACAGAACCTTGAGGGACTTGGGAAGGGCCGGGTTGCCCGGCAAGGCGGAGGCGGTCGTTCTCACGGTCGCGGATGTCTGGGCAAGCGGACTGTTCCTGGATCCGGCCATGAGCCCGGGCTATTCAGTCCCTTCAACTGAGGGGCTTAATTTGGTGGAAACGGCGCTCAAGGAGGCCGGAGCCACAGCCAGCGCGGGTGCGGAGAAATTAAAAACTTATTATCCGCACTGGAGCATCCGGCCCGAGTCCGTTTCGGACATACCCGCGTACGGGGTGCTGGATAAGATCAAATCCTGGACGCCGGATCTTGTCGTGATGGGAGCGCATGGCCGGTCTCAAATAGGACGGCTCCTGTTCGGAAGCGTCTCGCATCAGGTGCTCACGCGTGCTGACTGCAACATCCGTATTTCCAGAAGCCGGATCGAGGCCGGGGATCCCGTTGTGCCGCTGCGCATCCTGGTCGCCTGCGACGGATCGCAGGAATCCCAATTGGCCCTGGATGCGGTGCTTGGCCGCGGCTGGCCCTCGGGAACCGCCATCCGCGTCGTCACGGTGGTGGACATCAAGGTATCGACCGCATTTATTTATCCGACCGCGCCGGTGCGGCAATGGATGAAGCCGGAGGACCGGGATCCCGCCGTGTGGGTGGAGCGGATGCTCGCCGATCAAAAACGGAGCATCGAAACCAAAGGCTTTATCGCGTACACAAAAATGATCAAGGGGGACGATCCCAAGCGCGCGCTTTTAAAAGAAGCCGAGGAATGGGGTGCGGACACGATCTTTGCGGGGTCCCGGGGTCTGGCGAGCGCAAGATGGAATATCCCGGGGAACGTTTCGACCGCATTGACCCTGCACGCGCACTGCTCGGTGGAGATCGTGCGCCGTCCGTGGGTTTTGTAACACTTGAGCGGAGGAACGCATGGTCAATACCCAGATCGCGGATCTCTTTGAGGAGATCGCCTCTCTTCTCGAGCTTCACGGCGAGTCCAATCCTTTTAGGGTTCGCGCGTACCGACGGGCCGCTCTTACCTTAAAAAATCTGACGGAAAGCGTCAGCGACATCGCCGAACGGGGAGAGTTGGACGATATCCCCGGAATCGGAAAAGACCTCGCTGGCAAGATCCGGGAATATCTAAAAAGCGGACGCATCACGCTCCGCGAGGATCTGAAGCGCAACACGCCGGATTTTATGCTCCGGATGCTGGAGATTCCGGGCATGGGCCCCAAAACCGCAAGGACAATTCACGAGCGCTTCAAACCCGGGGGTTATCCGGAGCTGAAAAAGCTGGCCCGATCCGGCGCGCTGCGCGAACTTCCGGGAATTCGGGAAAAAACCGAGCGGCACATTCTGGAGGGGATCGAGATCACGGAGCGCAAGCACAGCCGTGTTTCCATCGGAGAGGCGCTGCCGCTTGCCCGCAGCCTTGTCGCCGGTTTAAGCCGTCTTGACGCCGTGGACCGCGCCGATGCCGCCGGCAGCCTTAGGAGGATGCGCGAGACGATCGGGGATGTCGATATTCTGGTCGCCTCATCGTCGCCGCAGGCCGTGATGGACGCGTTCGTCAAAATGGACGGCGTCTGGAAAGTTCTCGCGCACGGCCACGCGCGGTCGAGCGTCGTGATGCGCGAGGGGATGCAGGTCGATCTTCGCGTCGTGGAAAAAGAGTGCTACGGCGCGGCGCTTCTTTATTTTACCGGCTCAAAGGATCACAGCATCCGTCTGCGCGGCCTCGCGAAGAAGAAGGGCTATAAGATCAACGAATACGGGCTTTTTGAGATCCGTTCCGGGAAGAGAATCGCTTCGGCCGAAAAGGATATTTATGAGGCGCTCGGTCTCGCTTATATCCCGCCGGAACTGCGCGAAGACCGGGGGGAGATCGAAGCGGCTGCGAGAAAGCGGCTTCCGCGGCTGGTGGAGCTGAAGGATCTCAAGGGCGACCTGCACGCGCACACGGACTGGACGGACGGCGTCGACTCGATCCGAGCGATGGCGGAAGCGGCTCAAAAAATGGGCTTGGAATACCTGGCTGTCACCGACCACAGCCGGTCGCTTCACATCGCGGGAGGTTTGAGCTCGGAGCGGCTCTCCGAACATTCGGCGGCCGTGCGCGAACTCAACAAAACAATGCCAGGGATCCGGCTGCTGGCCGGCGCGGAGGTCGACGTTTTGGAGGACGGCTCGCTGGACTATCCGTCCGATCTTCTGGAGAAGCTCGATTTTGTCGTCGCCTCGATCCATTCCGGCTTTCGCCAGGGAAAGGCGCGGTTGACCGAGCGGCTCGTGCGGGCGATGCGGTCGGGCCGCGTGGATCTCATCGGTCATCCGACCGGCCGCCTGTTCGGAGAGCGCAATGCGTACGAACTGGACTTCGATCTGGTCTTCAAGACGGCGGCGGAGACGCGCACCGCGCTCGAGATCAACGGTTGCCCGGAGCGTCTGGATCTGGACGACCTGAGGATCCGCGAAGCGGTGCGCGCCGGCGTGACGCTGGCTGTATCGAGCGACGCGCATTCCAAAAGTCACTTCAATAATCTGGAATACGGCGTCGGCACCGCCAGACGCGGCTGGTGCGAGAAGGATGATATTTTGAATTGCCTCCCGTTGAAGGAGTTGCTGAAAAAAAATCGGCCGTAAAAGGTGGGGATAGGGTATGTGGAAAAAGTGGTTCCCGTGGAGACTCATCGTACGGCTCGGAGCGCGGTCGCACGGGTTTTTGGATCCGATCGCCGTTCTGACGCAGCTGCAGCAGTTCGGTCAGCCGTCGGAGGTGCTGGCTCCGACGGAGCTCCTCCGCGCCGGAGCCGTCCTGCAGGCGCGCGGCCTGATGAACAGTCAGGCGATCCAGCATAATCTTGATTGGGTCTGGCCTTACTGGGTCGAGCGGCAGTTCAATCCCCGCGACCCCGCGTTCGTTCCGCGTGCTTTTAGCCTGACCCACATCAATCTGACCCATCGCAACTGGACCGCCGTCGGTCTTCCGGACGTTTCGGAATTTCCGCTCGTGGACCCCCGCGGTCTTCTGACACCCCACTTTGACGGTTGGTCGCTGGACGCCTGGATCATCACCGAAAAAGGAGCCGAGCTGATCCCTTGCCGTCTGCCCGAGATCGGACAGACAGTCGATTTTAAAAGCGGTTGGGCGGTCGAAACCCTCGCCGAGCGTCACGGGCTTTGCCTGCGTTCACGCGCGGAAGTCGTGATGGCATCCGGTCTGCCGGCATGCCGATGGACGGTGGAGGCGACCGCCGACGTGAAGGCGCGGCTGGTGATTTCGCTGAGACCCTGCAACCCGGAAGGCGTCAGCTTTGTTCAGACCGTTCAAATGCTTCCAGGGCGTGCGGGGTGGAATGTGAACCGGCGGGATCGGGTTCAATTTGACGTGGTGCCGGAACAGCACGCTTTTTCTTACTATCGGCGCGGGGATGTGCACCGGCTGCTCGCAAAACCGGAAGGAGGGGACGGGATCGGCTGCCGCGTCGGACTGGTCACGGCCGCGGCTCTTTTTGAACTCGGACCGGATCGGTCGAGACGCGTGACGGTTCACATCCCTCTGAAAGAAAAAACAAGACCGATATCCCGCGACTCCGTCTTTACGGACTGGGACGCCGGACTGCGAAACGCCTGCCGGCTCGAAACGAATCACTCGAAGTTCCAATTTTTATACGATGCCGCGGTGCGGACGATGATCCTGCATTCTCCGGGAGAAGTTTATCCGGGACCGTACACCTACAAACGATTTTGGTTCCGGGACGCCGCGTTCATTCTGCACGCGATGCTGTGCGCGGGACTCACGGAGCGGGCCGAACGCGCGCTGGATCGTTTTCCGTCGAGACAGACTCCTTTGGGTTATTTTGTATCACAGGACGGGGAGTGGGATTCCAACGGTCAGGCGTTATGGATCATGCGCCGTTTTTGCGAAATGACCGGCCGAAAAACCAAGGGCAGCTGGCGGTCTTCCATTTTGCGCGGCGGCCGGTGGATCCACAAAAAACGGTTGTCGGGCCGTTCGGGCCTGAAGCACGCGGGGCTTTTGCCC
>JAGVCY010000017.1:2500-3764 GCA_020058965.1 Candidatus Omnitrophota bacterium
CGGGCTCCGGATGATTCGGTGGAACTCGTCACCTATCACTATTACCAAACTGATCCGTCGCGCTCTATTCCAGTTTTAATCGGATTTTTAAATAAAATTGAAAGGGAGTTTTTTGAAAAGTTTATTACGGTCTCCGGTATTGGGCCCAAGGCCGCGGTGAAGGCGCTGACCGTGCCGATTTCCCAGATCGCGGATGCGATCGATGCGGGCGACCGGATTTTTCTCAAAACGCTTCCGGGGGTTGGGGAGCAACGCGCGCGGGAAATTATTGCAAAGCTTCAGGGAAAGGTGGCGCGCTTCGGGCTAATTAGGGAAGCGGGCGGAAAACGCGCGGATGCAGCCGGTATTTTGGATTTCAAGTCCGAAGGACTCGAAGTGTTGCTGCAGTTGCAATACCGACGCGAGGAAGCCCAGCAGATGATCGACCGCGCGTTGTCGAACAACAAAAACATCCGCTCTGCGGAAGAACTTCTGAATGAGGTGTATCGTCAGAAGAGCACGGTGGAGGCGGTCAAATGATCCCGGATGAGCTGGATTCCGCTTCGCTGGAAATGGATTCAGATAATCGGGGGCGGGTCTTTGGATCCGGGGATGCGGGTCCGCGGAAGAGCAAGCGCCGCGCGATAGATTTTGAGCGAGAGGAGCGGGAAAAGGTCGTGACGGCGGTTGTGACGGATGAAGAAAAAGTGGTCGAAATGACTCTTCGACCGAGTATGCTTGAAGAGTTTACGGGTCAGAATGCGGTCAAAGAAAACTTACTGATTGCGATTCAAGCGGCCAAGAAGCGCGGCGAACCGATGGAGCATGTGCTGTTGTCGGGGCCGCCCGGCCTTGGCAAAACGACCCTGGCGCACATCATCGCGCATGAAATGGGGGCCAAGATCACGGCAACATCCGGCCCCGCAATCGAGCGGGCCGGCGACCTCATCGGCATTCTCACGAACCTCAATCGGGGCGATATTTTATTCATCGATGAAATTCACCGGATGTCCAAAATCGTCGAGGAATTCATCTATCCGGCGATGGAGAACTACAACATCGATTTTGTGATCGATAAGGGGCCTTACGCAAAAACAATTAAATTTTCGCTCAAGAATTTTACGCTGATCGGCGCGACCACGCGTTCGGGGCTTTTGTCGGCTCCGCTGAGAGATCGCTTTGGAATTTTGGCACACCTTGACTTTTATGAGCCGGTTGATTTGGTGCGGATTGTTGAGCGGTCGGCCGGGCTCTTGGGCATCGGGCTCGATCCGGCATGCGCGAT
>JAGVCY010000181.1 GCA_020058965.1 Candidatus Omnitrophota bacterium
GGCTGAAAATGAAGCAGTGCTGAAGCGGGAGCTTGCGGCATTTGAAGCGTACCTTGCTCCGCAAAAAGCGGGGCGGTCATGATACGGCTCGGTGTGGCCGGAGCCATGGGCCGGATGGGTACGGCGATATTGCGCTTGGCTTCCGCGCAAAAAAAAGTATTTGATGTTCGTCTCGCGATGGAGTCCGAGCGGCACACGGCGGTCGGCCGAAATGTGAATTCCGCGAATCCGGAGCTCGCTTCCTATAATTCCATGATCGTGAAGTCCGCTCCGCATGCGGAGTGGGGTGAGATCGATGTTTTGATCGATTTTACAGCTCCGGAAGCGACCCTGGAGCATGCCAAGCTTTGCGCGAAGCACGGAGCCGCGATGGTGATCGGCACCACTGGGCTCAAAAAAGAACAAATCGGAAGTATTCGGGCGGCGGCGAAGCGTGTCCCGATCGTAATGGCATCCAATATGAGCGTGGGCGCGAATCTGGTGTTTGCGCTGGCGGCCGAGGCGGCGCGCGTCCTGAGCGATGAATATGACATTGAAATTGTAGAAGCTCATCACCGTCACAAAAAAGACGCGCCCAGCGGTACGGCCAAAACGTTGGCCGAATCGATCGCCGGGGCCAAGGGCTGGGACCTGGAGTCCTGCGCCGTTTATGGACGGCTCGGCATATCGGGCGAGCGGCCCGTGCGGCAGATCGGAATTCACGCCGTCCGCGCCGGCGAAATTATCGGCGAGCACACCGCATATTTTAGCGGCCCCGGCGAAACGATCGAGATCAAGCATCACGCCGCGTCGAGAGATGCTTTTGCCCAAGGCGCACTCGTGGCCGCTCAGTTCGCCGCCAAGCGGAATAAAAATCGTAAAGGCAAAGGATTATTCAACATGCAGGATGTATTGGGGATGACAGGAAAACGATGAAGATTATTTTTGAGCCGGCTCGCCGGGTTAAGGAACTTCCGCCGTATCTTTTTTTGGAAATTGACCGCGCGAAGCGGGCGGCCCGTGAAAAAGGTGCCGACATTATCGATTTCGGTATCGGCGATCCGGATCAGCCGACACCCTCCTTCGTCGTCGAGGCCTTTGACCGTGCGGTGAAGGACCCGTCCACGCACCGTTATCCCCTGGATTCGGGACGCAGGGAATTCCGTGAGGCCGTGGCTGCCTGGTACCTCGAACGGTTTTTGGTCAAGCTGGATCCCGACACCGAAATATTGCCGTTGATCGGGTCCAAGGAGGGCTTGACGCATTTGCCGCTGGCATTTGTGAACCCGGGCGATAAGGCGCTGGTCCCCGACCCCGCGTATCCCGCCTATGCCAGGGCGGTGGGTTTTGCCGGTGGAAAGCCGGTCGCGTACGCGCTGAGAGAAGAATTGAGGTTTTTACCCGATTGGACGGAACTGATGAAAGCCCGGCACGCCGGCACGAAGTTGATGTATTTTAATTATCCGAACAACCCGACCGGAGCGGTTGCGGGCCCGGACACCTTCGACAAGGCGGTCCGCTTTGGAAAAAAGCACCGCATTCTGATGTGTCACGACAACGCGTATTCGGAAGTGTACTTTGGCCATGAAAAACCGGCGAGCTTTTTGCAATCCGATGGCGCGAAATCGGTCGGCTTGGAATTTCATTCACTGTCCAAAACTTTTAACATGACCGGCTGGCGGCTGGGTTTTGCATGCGGCAACGCCGACGCGATCGCGGCGCTGGCGAAGGTCAAGTCGAATATTGATTCGGGCGTATTCAGCGCCATTCAGCTGGCGGGGGCGGACGCGCTCAAACGCACCGCCGAATTTACATCCAAGACCAACGCCATGTATGTCAAACGCCGAAATGTGCTCATTGCCGGGCTCAAAAGCCTGGGATGGAATGTGACCGCGCCGGAAGCGACATTTTATGTCTGGTGCCGTCTGCCAAAGGGACACACATCATCGATCGCGTTCAGCAAGCACCTGCTGGAAAAGGCGGCCATCGTCTGCACGCCCGGAGTCGGCTTCGGTAAATTCGGCGAAGGATACGCGCGTTTCACGCTGACGGTTCCCGAAGACCGCATCAAAATGGCGATCGAGCGATTGAAGAAAGTTCTTTGATGCAAACCGTCTTTATCGCCATGGGCACCAATCAGGGGGACCGCGAGGCCAATATTCAAAAAGCGCTCGAGCTGATCAAAGAAATTCCTGACACGCAAATCGACGCTCAGTCGGATTTTAAGGAATACGCTCCTGAGGATATCGGCGCGGGTCAGGCGGATTATCTAAACGGCGTGATCCGAGTCGGCACCGACCTGGGTCCGACCGATCTGCTTCATAAGCTTCAGGTGATCGAGCGGCGAATGGGCCGTTCGAGCAAGGGCGACGGCGCTTCGCGTCCCATTGATCTGGATGTCTTGTCATTTGGAAGTGAAGTGATCATTCAGGGTAAGACGCTGACGGTGCCGCACCCGCGGCTGTCGACCCGTCTTTTTGTCCTGGAGCCGCTCGCGCAAATTGCTCCGGACTGGAAAGACCCCAGGACCGGAGAGACCGCCGCCATGCTGCTTGAAAAAATTGTGCCCGCGGCGAGACCTGCGGATGAAAGCACTTCGCAAAATCAAAATCCTGCACAAGATATCCAGTCTGAAGCGCGAGCTTGATTCGCTCCGGCGTCAGGGGAGGCGGATCGGATTTGTCCCGACCATGGGCGCGCTGCAC
>JAGVCY010000047.1 GCA_020058965.1 Candidatus Omnitrophota bacterium
CATCGCGCTTTCGAACGGCGACGGCACCAATGATATCGTGACCCTCACCCGGGACGGAACCGGCTCGCTGATCGCGGCCGGCACCGCCATCTCGATCGTGCTGGAGAACGAAGTTCGGAATCCCCAGATTTCCGGCTCCACAGGAACTTATTCGATCCAGACCCAGTTGAGCGACGCGACGGTGCTTGATAGCGCGACCGTCACCGCCGATACGATCACGCCGGGCGTATTGACGGCCACGAATGTCGAGCCCGCCAGTTTGATCAAGAGTTCGATCAACAATGTGGCTATTTCGTTCACCACCGCGAATCCGGTGCCCTTGGACGGAACGATCGTGATCACTTTTCCCACGTCACTGGGAGGCGGGTTTGCGTTTGATTCGGGCGGCGCAACCGTGATCTCGGGTTCGACCGGGTTGGACGGAACTCTGACATATTCGCGCGCGGCCAATGTGGTCACGATCACGCGCTCCGGCGGCTCGAGTTCCGCGGCCGGCGCTAAATCGATCACGATCACCAATGTGAAAAATCCGACCGTGGCCGGTTCCACCGGCGTCTATGAGATCAAGTCAACCAACTTGGCGGCCGTTACGATCGATCAGGACACAGCCGTTACGGCCGACACGATCACCACGCTGGCCACCGCTTCCACCCCAGCACTCCTTGATTCCACCGGCGCGGCCGTGACCCGGTACACCTTGGGCTCAACCACCACCGGAAAAATTTATACCCGTGTCACGGACGCGGATGAAAACACCGATGACGCGACGATCCAGACCGTGACGGTCACGCTGACCAGTGCCGCGACCGGTGACTCCGAAACCCTGACGCTCACCGAATCCGGTGTGGCCACCGGCATATTCAACGGGCCGGCCGCAGGGTTTGCGTACGACGGAGATGACGCGGTCGCGGCCGGAAACGGACTGCTCGAAACCCGCGATGGCGACACGATCACGCTCAGGTACACGGACGATGATGACGGAACCGATATAACCTCCGTCTCGGCAACGGTGCAGGCCGGCGGTGATCAGATACTAGTGACGCTCGCGGCCGCGCCGACAGCCGTTCGTGTGGGAGAAGTGGTTGTCTTCACCGTGACGATAAAGAATCAAACCACGGAAACTTTGACCGCTTTTAAATTTGTTACCCAAATGCCGGCCGGCCTAAATTACCGGCCCGAATCGGCTTCCGTGGATTCGGGGAGCTTCACAGCCGAGGGATTGGGGTCGCCCACATCCTTCACGGGTTTTAGCGACCTCGCGGCGGGCGCCACGCGAACCATCACCTATCAGACGGTGATCGGTTCGTCCGCGCAAAGCGGTGACTTTCCCGTCACGGCCTATGTGCAGTTCAATCCGATCATCTCGAACACCGCTCAGATCACCCTGTCCATCCGCCCTGACCCGGTGTTCACGATGGGCACGCTGATCGGCAAGGTTTTTTGGGATATCAACCGCAACGGCGCGCAGGACCCGGGTGAGGACGGTATTCCCAACGCAGTGCTCGCGACCGAGCAGGGTTATGTGATGACGACGGACGAATACGGGCGGTTCAACATTCCCGACTTTTTGTCGGGCCGGCACATGGTCAAGATCGACCGCAACAGCCTGCCGCCCGGAACGAAGCTCACCACCGCCGAGGCCGTTGTCGTCAATCAGACCGACGCGATGCTTTCCAAGGTCAACTTCGGTGTTCTGATCCCCGAATCGTCCGCGCATCTTTACGATCAGGAGCGTGACGAGGATGTGATCTTGAACCTTCAAAAAGACACCGAAGCTCCCAAAAAATATTTTGAACTTCAATTTCATGAGATCCACGAAGACACGATCACCAAGTCGCTCGTCGAAACCGCCGGTGACTCGTACGCGCCTCTCAGCACCGACACCGACCTGCGCCTGCCGTTCCGGATCGCGATGAATTATGCGCAATTTGTCAAAGACTGGAAGTTTGAAGTCGTTCGGATCGAAAAGGACCCGTCGAAGATCTTTGACAAAGCGGATGCCAAAAATATCAAGACCGTCGCGGTCGCGGAGGAAAAAGGAATTCCCACGGCGACCGCGTTCCGTTATCCATGGTCCCATCCCTGGCTGGGTGCGGACGGCGAGCCGATCGAGTACGGAATTCGTGTAACGCTTACGGGCGCGGCCGGCGGCGAAGATAAAATCCTTTACCGGATCGCGGCCCAGTCCGAAGGAGATGTTCTGCGGTGGCATTTGGAAAAGGTCGATACGGCGGAAGGCATCCGTCCGCAAGGCACGACGGTCAAGGTGCAGGGGCAAACGCACGCGGAAACGATCGTGTCGCTTTATGGCCGAGAAATGCTCACGGATCGCGAAGGAAAATTCTACTACGATGCCATTTTGCCGGCAGGGAATCAGGAGGTACCGGTCCTCCTTTACATCAATCGAAACACCGAACCGCGCCGCGTGATCCGAAGCATCGACTTGCGGGACACCTATTTCTTTTTTGTCGGGTTTTCGGAGTATGAGTACGGTCAGATGGACATCAAGGGCAATATTTTGTCGGCGACAACCGAGGACAAGGCGCGCTTCAGTGAAAAATGGTACGACGAAGGCCGCCTGGCTTATTACCTCAAGGGCAAGATCAAAGGCAAGTACCTGGTCACCGCCAGCGTTGACAGCCAGCGGGAGAAGCGCGAACTTTTTCGCAACCTGGAGCCGGATGATTTTTATCCCGTTTACGGAGATTCATCAACGGTGCAGGCCGATGCCAACGACACACAGGACCGCTATTACTTGATGGTCGAGGCGGATAAGTCGTACTTCAAATACGGGAACTTTGAGACGGGCTTTACGGGCACGGAATTCGCCGACTTCGTGAGAAGTCTGCATGGCGCGAAAGCACATTACGAGTCGTTGGCCACGGCGCCTTCCGGAGAAGCCAAAACGGTGGTCACGCTGTTCGGCGCCAAGGCCCGCCAGAAAGCGGCGCATGTGGAATTTCAGGCGACCGGCGGAAGCTTGTATTACCTAAAGCACAAACGGATCGTTCAAGGTTCGGATAAAATCAAAATGGTCGTGCGGGACGAGGTGTCAGGTGTCCCGCTTTCGGAAACGCCGCTCGTCCAGGGAGTGGATTACTCCTTCGATTACGATGAGGGCCGGATCCGCTTGTACCGGCCGATTTCCATCGTGACTTCGCAGAGCGATTCCATTTTGTCGACCCAAACTCTGTTGGGTCACTCGCAGTTTTTGGTCGTTGATTATGAATATCCGTTTGCGGCGGAGGCCACGGACAAGACCGTGGGCGCGCGCGTCAGCCACTTCGTGCTGGATGATGTTTTTCGGCTGGGCGGAACCTATGTTCAGGAGGACCGCTCCTTTGAAAAATATGCTCTGACCGGAGTCGATGGCACGCTGTACCTGCCTCTCAGCACCACGATCAACGCGGAAAACGCGCAGTCCAATCTCCAGAGCGCCGGTAATTTTCTTTCGACCGACGGGGGCTTGAGTTTTGCGGAAGCCCGCCAGGGCAAGGACGGGGAGTTAGCCGATGCGATGAAGGTGGACCTCACCAGCTCTCCCTGGGCGGGAGCTCAGGTTCAGTCCTACTACCGCACCCTGCAGTCGGGTTTTTCATCCACTCAGACTCTGCTGGAATCCGGCACCAAAAAATACGGCGTCGGCCTCACACAGAATTTGGGATCCTTGGGCACGATCACCGCCCAACATGAGGTCTTGAATGTCCTGGACGACGCCAATGTCGCCGCGCAATCCTTTATCCAGGACACCACCATCCAGGACGCCGCCGCCGCTCAAACCGTCAACGGCCAGGCCGTCATCGGCCAGAGCACCCAGACCACGCTTTTGCAGCATTTGTGGAACCTGGGCAATTGGGACTTCACGGAAGAATACCGCGCGACCGGGACGGCGGGGTTGTTGAGCGAAAACTTGATCGGAGCCAAGGCGGGGTACACCTTTGAAAAGGCGGGCGCGCATGTGGCGGTTTCGGCTCAAAAGGATCTGGTACAACCGGACCTCGATCAAGTGCGCGTGGATGTTGAAAAGAAAATCGGCGAAGGCGTTACGATCACGGCAGCCCAGAGCATGGGGTCCCTCGGCACCGGAAGTCAGGTTGGCCTTGCGACGAATTTTTTTGGCGTGCCGCAGGAATATTCCAAATCTTTTGGAACGCTGAAACAGCCCGCGCTTCCCGCTGAGCCGGTCGCAGCCGATGCGGACAAGGACAAGAAATTAGCCACCGAAGTCGGCTTCAAAAAGGAATTCAGCAAGGGCAACGAGCTCGAGGTCGGCAAAACCATCGGCGGCGAAGCG
>JAGVCY010000216.1 GCA_020058965.1 Candidatus Omnitrophota bacterium
AAATACCGCCTGGATTAGAATGCTACGGCGTGCCCACAATCATCAAGGAGCGCTTTATGACCACCACCGTTCAAGAAACCCGTCTTCCGCTTCCGCTCTTAGCCCGAGGCAAAGTCCGCGACATTTATGCCGTCGGCACGGACAAGCTTTTGTTGGTCACGACCGATCGATTGAGCGCGTTCGACGTCATTTTACCCAACCCGATTCCGGACAAGGGAAGCGTGCTCAATCAGATATCGCTTTTTTGGTTCGAAAAGTTCAAGTCGATCATTCCCAATCATGTGATCACGGCCGATGTGACGAAAATGGGGCTCGACCCCGCGCTCGTTCGTGAGCATGGGACATTTTTGGAGCGTCGGTCGCTTTTGGCCAAGCGAGCGAAGCCGCTCCCGGTCGAATGCGTGATCCGCGGCTACATCACCGGCTCGGGCTGGAAAGATTATTTGAAGACCGGCGCGGTCTGCGGTCACAAACTTCCCCAAGGTCTGAAGCAATGCGAGCGCTTGCCGGAACCGCTTTTTACTCCCGCGACCAAGGCCGAAACCGGCCATGACGAAAGTATTTCAACCGCGGAAGTTGAAAAACTCGTCGGTCCCGAGCTGACGCGGCGGCTGGTCGAAGTTTCAAAAAAAATCTATCTCGAGGGAGCCAAACACGCCGAATCGAAGGGGATCATCATCGCCGACACCAAGTTTGAGTTCGGGATGCTCGGTGACGAGCTCATCATCATCGATGAAGTTCTGACACCCGACAGCTCCCGGTTTTGGCCCAAGGACAAATATGCCGTCGGCCGCGATCAAGAAAGCTTCGATAAGCAGATCGTCCGCAATTGGCTCGAAACAACTTCCTGGGACAAGACACCGCCGGCCCCGCTGCTCCCGACCGATATCATTCAAAAAACCTCCCGCGCTTACCGCGACGCCTACGAACTTCTCACCGGCACTAAGCTTAGCTGAGCTAAACCTTTTTGCCGGATCCGCGTCTAAAGGTTGAAATGAAGAACAAAAAAAACAACCTAGCACTCGCATTCTTAGCATTAAGTCTTCTAACTTTTTCTTATTCCGCAGCGGCGGATGATGCGGCGGGAACCGAGGGAACGACTTCGGCGGTGCCGTCAACCTATATGGATCGGCGGCGGGAGTTGGCGGAACTCAGGGAAAAGGATCCCGAGGCCTTTAGGGCGAAGATCGTTTCTCTCCGGAACGACGCGCAAAAGCGCCTGGATGGTCTTAAGGAGAGCGATCCTGAGACCTATCAGCGGGTGATCGAACGCCGGCAAAAAAGAATTGAGCCGAGGTTTGAGCGGATGCAGACGGAGAACCCCGAAGCATTTGACAGAATTCAGGGGCACCGCGAAATGCTTGTCGAAAAGCGCGTCGCGTGGTTTGAGAAAAACGATCCGCAAAGGTTTCAAGAGATACAGAGAAACCGCGAAATGCGCGCGCAGGCCATCCGCCCGACAGATCTACGACCCACCCGGCAGCGGATGATGCAGGAAAGGGCAGGTCGTTCGGAACCGATGGGTCGTTGGGAGCAAAAGGGGCATCGGGAGAAGCCGGCTGTTTCAAAAAAAAATCAGCCAGCGGCACGGCGAAGCGGACCCGGTAGGCGAAGCGGCAGGTAGTTTGACCGAACCGCTGAGACTCACAGACGAAGCACTGGCCGTTCGCGCGCAGTCCGGCGATACCGCTGCGTTTGGCGAGCTGGTGGAACGGCATCAGGAAAAAGCGATCGGCTTGGCGTACACGCTGGTCCGCAATTATGACACCGCGCGGGATGTGGCGCAGGATGCTTTTGTGAAGGCGTGGTCGGCGCTGGGGCGTTTTGAAAGCCGATCCAAGTTTACGACCTGGCTCTATAGGATCGTCTCGAATCAGGCGCTTGATTTTTTGCGCAAGCGCCGGGAGGTTTTGCAGGAGGATGAGAGTATCTTTGAAGCGGTCGCGGCCGAGTCGGCGTCGATCGAAGACGCGCTGCGGGATGAGGAACTCCGAGTCGCGCTGACCGAAGCCGTGAGCCGCCTGCCCGAAAATCAGCGCAAGGCCGTCACGCTCAGATACTTCACGGGACTTTCGGTCGAAGAAACGGCTCAGACGATGGACATTGCGGCCGGAACGGTCAAGGCGACTTGCTTTCAGGCCGTGGCGAATTTAAAGAAGTTTTTTAGCAAACGGGAGGAACTCGGCAATGCAGCCTGATAAAGAGCCATCACCCGAAATGATCGAAAAAATGTTGGAGCAGAACAAAGTGAAAACGGTGCCGCCTCAGATTCTCAAGGGGTTTAAGGGTGATGTGATGCGCCGCATTGCGTCGGAGCCGCCGGGTCCGCGCGTCAAGCCGGGACGCTGGCTCGGGTCCGGATGGAAGTTGCCGCGGGTCGGAATGTCCGTCGGAGCCGGCGCTCTTGCGTGTCTGGTGATCGCGTCGCTGGCGGTTTTTACGACACAGGTTCCTAATATCAAAGGGTCAGACGCGCCGTCGATTTTGGAGCCGGCGCAGTCTCGATCATTCCAAGTTGCTTCTCTTCCGACCGCCGCGCAGACAACAGCGCCGATGGCAGCGCTGAACGCAGCATCGATGCCCGCGCGATCGATTCAAGCAGACACCGCTTCGCAGAAGAGGATCACGCCGGTCCCCACTATTCGTAGGCTTACTGTTGAGGAAGAGCTGCGTCTCATCGAAGAATTCGACGACCAGCGATTTTTTATCCGCCAGGACATTAAAGACGATGCCCTGGGCGCCGCATAGTCTGCTGAAAAAGACATGGTACGCTTCGCGTACCGTGGTATGTTGCGACTGCGCTCGCGTAGCCGGCACGCTTCGCGTGCAAGGCATGCGTCGCTTGTCGCGCCTCGCATCTGCATCTTTTTGAGCAGACTACGAGTAGAGAATTTTGGTACCCTGTCGATTAAACGGAGGATTTATGCAGGAAGGTATTTTGAACGAACCCGTTCGCGAGAGCGCCGAGAGTCTGATGAATAATTTTGGCGATCAAATGCGCATGCCGTTCGCGCATTTGATGTTCATCGCCGTTTCGGAAGAAGGAGAATTTAGAACCGCCAATTATTCCAAATCCGGATTTCCCGGTCTCACCGTCGAAGCGATCCGTTTGGTGGCCAAACATCTCAATGAATGGGCGGACATGTACGGAGAGCCTGAGTAAATGCGGGCGAAGTCGGGCTTTTGTGTCGCCGCTGGCGAGCCCCTTCGATAAAAAAGTTATGGATACGATCCCATATTTGATGCTCGCCCCCATGGAGGGTGTGACCGATGTTGTGATCCGGGACCTAGCGACTTCGTTGGGCGGGATCGATCTGTGCGTGTCTGAATTTATCCGAGTGTCGGCGCATCCGGTGCCTGAAAAAGTCATTCGCAAATATGTTCCGGAGGCGGCGCAGGGTTGGAAAACTCCGTTCGGCACGCCGATCCTGCCTCAGCTTCTTGGAAGTCATCCCGAACGCATGGCGATCACCGCTCAAACCCTCGAACGAATGGGGGCGTCCGGCATCGACTTGAATTTTGGCTGTCCCGCCAAAACGGTCAACCGCAACGAGGGCGGCGCCGCGCTTCTCAAAAAACCGGAAGTTATGCGTGCGGTGATCCAGGCCGTGCAGGCGGCTGTTCGGATCCCCGTTTCGGTCAAAATGCGCCTCGGCTGGGAAAACCCCGACGATGTTTACGCGATCGCGCAGATGGTTGATGATCTGAAGCCCCGGTGGATTGCCGTTCATGCGCGCACGAAGGCCGAAATGTACCGGCCTCCGGCCCATTGGCAGCGGCTGGCTATTTTAAAAAAAATGATCAAAACCCCGCTCATCGGCAACGGCGACATTTTTACCCCCTCCGACTTCGGCCGCTGCAAGGCCGAGACCGGATGCGAACATTTTATGATCGGCCGGGCGATTCTTCGTGAC
>JAGVCY010000297.1 GCA_020058965.1 Candidatus Omnitrophota bacterium
CAATCCAGCTTCTTGGACTCGTTGTAAACTTTTCTTCCACCATTCTTGCACAGCCTCCTGATGATGGGCGGGTCCTGCTTGGCGCAGGGTCTTGATCTTATCGGCAAACACATCGTTGTGATCCAAAACCTCGAACCCGCCGTCATCCGCGGCGTGACATCCCATGGAATGCTGTTGGCCGCGAAATCAGGGGATGAATTAGTTTTGTTGACCCCCGATCAGCCCATCGCGTCCGGCGCCATCGTCGGATGATGTTAAAAAAAATTCCTGTCCGCCTCAAAAAAAAGTCCTATCCCATCTGCGTCGGCTCCGGCGCGCTCAATGATCTCGGAGGTCTTCTCTCAGCCCACAAATTAACCGGCCGAAGCGCGTTTGTCGTTTCGCAGGAACCGGTGTGGAAATCCTGGGGCGCCCCGCTCAAATCCGCGCTCACGGCGGCGGGCATCCCTCACGAAGCTTATATCGCCTCCAAGCGGATCGAATCCGAAAAACTCAAGAGCATGCCCCACTTCCTTAAAATTCTCGAAGCGCTGGTCCGCGCCGATCAGAAATCGCGCGGAATCTTTGTGATCGCGCTGGGGGGCGGGGTGGTGGGGGATGTCGCGGGTTTTGCTGCGGCGGTCTACAAACGGGGCATCCCGTTCATTCAGATCCCGACCACGCTCACGGCCCAGGTCGACTCCGCCATCGGCGGAAAGACCGCGATCGACCTGCCTCAGGGCAAAAATCTGGTCGGAGCATTTCATCAGCCAAAATTTGTTCTGGCCGACACGCGAACCCTCGAGACGCTTCCGGATGCGCAGTACCGGGACGGACTTGCCGAAGTGGTGAAGTACGGGGTTATCAAAGATAAAAAATTCTTCGAGTGGCTCGAAAAAAATACCTCAGCGGTGCTGTCACGGGATCGGGCGGCGCTCGATAAAATCGTCTGCGCGTCGGCCCGCATCAAGGCGGCCGTCGTCGCGGCGGATGAATTCGACACGGAAGGACTCCGAATTATTCTGAACTTCGGTCATACCGTCGGACACGCCCTGGAAGCGGCGTCGAGTTATGCGGGTCTGACGCACGGCCGGGCCGTATCTATCGGCATGTGCGCCGCGGCCGATCTTTCGAAAAAACTCGGTATTCTCAAGGATTCGGATCTGCCGAGCCGCCTGCGCCGGCTGCTGACAGCTTTTGGCCTGCCGGTCACCATCGACCCGCGCACACCCAGAAAAAAAATCCTCGAAGCGTTGTTGTATGACAAAAAGCGCCTCTTGGGTAAAAACCGCTTTGTTCTGACGGCGGGCCTGGGCAAAACTGTGGTTGACCCGGATGTGTCCGCCGGCGTGATCGAAGAAGTGGTGCGGTCCCTGTACGGTCGGCAGTCGGAAGCAAAGGGGGTAACGGCTGGTTTTATGCGCGGGTTGTTTGGGGCATCCAAAAAGAGCAAAAGCAGTCGCAAGGAATCGGCTTCATCCGGTCCGGGGCCGGCCGGAAAACCTCGCGGGGTGGTCGAAAATTATTTGGATCGAATCGGCGTCGCGATCATCAAGATGGAGCGCTCCGACTTGCGGATGGGGGAGCCGATACGGATCGAGGGGCCTCAAACCAGCATGGCACTTACGGCCAGCTCACTTCAAATCAACCGGGTGGATGTCGACCGCGTCAAACGCGGGGATGTCTTTGGAATGCGCGTACCGAGCCCCGTCCGTCCCGGCGACCTCCTCTACTAGCAGTCTGCTGAAAAAGCCGCATCTGCTTCGTTGCGAGGGAGCTTATGTGGCTCTCGCCACACCGCACTCACTCGCGCCTCGCATCCCCGGCTTTTTGAGCAGACTGCTTAGAAGTTAGACGGACTGGCTGACGGTGAGTTCTTGCGAACCGCTCGTCAGAGTAACGCTGCGGTCATCGATCCGAGTCACCCGGAAGTCCCCGACCATTCCACCTTCCCGAACCACCCGCTTGTTTAAAATCGCATACCTGCCCCGGCCCTGAGTCCAGACGGTTCCCTGTAAGTTAAATGCGTTTTGAGCAGCGCCCGGCAAAGAAGCGGATTCAACCGAAACTTGAGCCAGTCCTCCAGTGGACGGAATGATTCGAGCGCCCGGCGCATCGGCCAACGGCAGAGCGGATCGGACTTGGAGTGAAGAGGATCTTGCGTGGGGCAAATAACGCGGAATAAAAAATGGCGCGATCACGAGGGCGATGGCAAAAAAAGCAATTCCCCATGCGCCCGACCCGGAGCCGGATCGTTTTAAAAGCGGCTTATCTGAACTCTCGGGCATGCGGTCGGCATTTGCTTTTTTTAACGCGTCCGAAATAATACTCATTGAGGGATTCCTTCTAATTCTTGAATGCAGGGGTGAAGCTGAGAAGCGGCAACCGTGCGTTGACCGGCCGCGAACGCGGCCAAAAGGGCTTTGTCACAAAGAAGATTGATGATCCGCGGCACTCCACCGGAGTAACGCCAGATTTCCGCAACAGCATCATCTTCAAAAATATTATTTTCTTTCCACCCGGCGACCGTAAGCCGATGGCGGATGTACTCCGCGACTTCGGGGAGATCGAGCGGCGTAATTTGACAACGAATCGCAATTCGCTGGCGCAATTGTTTTAGCTCGGGCCGCGCCAAGAGATCCCGAAGCTCGGGTTGACCGACCAGGATGATCTGGATCAGTTTTTCACGGTCGGTCTCGAGATTGGAGAGCATGCGGATCATTTCGAGAAGCCGAACCTTCAGGTTTTGGGCCTCATCGATGATCAGGACCACATTTTCGGATCGGGAAAGCGCCTGAATCAGAAAACGATTGAGATCCTGGAAGAGCGCGTGACGGTTTTTGCCCTCAACTTTAAGACCAAGATCCGTCAGCAAAGTTTGTAAAAACTGAATTTCGGTGAGACTCGTGTTAAAAATATAAGCGGTTTTGACACTGCCGGGCAGGACTTGCAGCGCCTTGCGGCACAGTGTTGTCTTGCCGCAGCCGATATCACCGGTGATTTCGATGAAGCCGGAACGCGCCTCAATTCCGTAGAGAAGCGTGTCGTAGGCCTCCCGATGCTTTTGGCTAAAGAACAAGAAGCCCGGGTCGCTGGTCACGGAAAAAGGAAGGCTGCGGAATCCAAAATATGCGGCATACATGAAGTTATTATATCAGAGAAGTGCCGGACAATTCTTTATCAAAACTACACAAAAATAAACCTTCTTGACAACCCTAGGGTCAATTTGCTGTAATGCTCTACTAAATCGTCATGACAACATTACTTATCAACCCATCCTTGAATTCAGCGGCGCATCCGCAAACGGTCGAGACGGCGCTTTCGACGGCTCAGGCCTGCGAGTTTCTCAACATCAGCCGCCAGACTCTCTACAAACTCGTCCGCTCCAACCGTCTGCCTGGGCAAAAAATCGGTGACAAATATCAGTTTTTTAAAACCGAAATTATGAGCTTCTTTAACCATGAATCGTAACGCAGGCGTGTCGACGGACGAGCGCCGGCGGTCCAAGCGATTCGATCTTCCGATCGAGATCGAATACCGCACGCTGACCCAAAATCCTATTTATGGCAATGTGCTGGCCGAGAATATTTCCAAGACCGGCATCGCCCTGGCGGAAGCCGCCGAAGTGAAGCGGGGCGAAACGATTCAACTCAGGATGAATGTGCCGGGCGACAACCTGCCGGTTTTTGCGACCGGCACGGTTGCCTGGGCGGACGGTGTGAAGGCGGGGGTTCGAATCACCAAGATTTCAAAGAACGATCAGGAGCGGATCCTCGAGCATATCTATCAAAACTGGCTCAAAGGCCAGCGCCTCGCAAGACCCAGTACCCGCTAGCGTCAAGCGGCCGGGGTTTCCCAAGCTTCAAATAAAAGTGTATGATACGCAGGAATCAAAACCGTTAAATAAGGGAGATAGCTCGTATCATGGCTGAATCGAAAGAAACTGCCGGCAAAGAGAAGAAGCCGAAGAAAAAAGACACTCTACCCACCAATTGCGCGCAGACCAACGGACGCATCCGCCGTAAAAATTGGTACTACCGCAACGGACAATATTTTTCCTCCAAGGCAGCTGCCAAGGCGTACGCCGTGAAAAAGGCGGACGAAAAGAAAAAAGCGGAAGCCGCCGCGACCGAAAAAGCGGCGTCCTGACCCAGTCCTCAAACCAGGCGCATTGAGACCGAGCGGGGCATGACCGACCCTTGCCTATTTTGTAAGATCGCCGAGCATAAAATAGCCGCTCAGGTGGTCAGTGAGTCGGCGGACTGGATAGCTTTTAGGGACATCCATCCGCAGGCTCCCACGCATTGCCTGATTATTCCCAAGCGCCATTTTGCCAATCTGGGGGAGGCGAAGCCGGCGGATCACCCGGTGATCTCTGCGATGTTGATCGAACTCGCGCGGCTGGCGGGAGCGTGGGGGATTGACGGGGCGGGATACCGGATCGTCAGCAACTGCAACTTAAACGGCGGACAAACCGTGGGCCATCTGCACTTTCATCTGCTTGGCGGAAGAAGCTTGCAGTGGCCGCCCGGATGAGGAATCTATGACACAGCAGCCAAATTCTGAACGCCGCACGGCAGCCCGACTGGTCGACAGCATCAGTTTTAACATCGGGTATGAAGGGTACGACCTTTCGGCGCAGATCATCAATATTTCGACTTCCGGACTTTTGTGTCGGGTCAGCCGTGAAGTTCCGGCCATGTCCAAAATTCAGATGGCACTGATCTTGCCCAGCCGAATTCCGACGGCACACACCGAAACGATCAAAGTGACCGGAGTCG
>JAGVCY010000221.1 GCA_020058965.1 Candidatus Omnitrophota bacterium
GAATCCAGATTGCGGATTGAAGACCCGGGGGTGGGACGAAACAATGTCTGCCCTTAAGACCATGGTTGAAACCGCCCGCGCGCTTCGTCCTGCTTCTCCGCGCAAGGCCTCCCGCAAAACCGCAAAGGCGGGCTAACTCATTTATGAGCACGGACCTTCCGAAGTCATTTAAGGTGGACCCGCCGGCCGGCACATCCAAGGTTTTACTTCACTCCTGCTGTGCGCCTTGCGCGGCTCCGCTGATGGAGCGTGTGCGTGACTCGGGGATTGAATTGACCATTTATTTTTACAATCCCAACATTCATCCCCAAAAGGAGTACTTGCTGCGCAAGGACGAAAACATCCGCTATGCTCAAAAACTGGGACTTCCGTTTGTCGACGCGGATTACGACACCGCCAATTGGTATGAAAAAACCCGCGGCCATGAAAATGATCCCGAGCGAGGAGAGCGATGCACCCTGTGCTTTGACATGCGCTTTGTTAAGAGCGCTGAATATGCCCATCAAAACGGTTTTACTGTCTTCACCTCAAGTCTGGGGATTTCGCGGTGGAAGGACTTCGACCAAATCACCGAGGCGGGACGCCGCGCGGCATCACTTTATGCGGGGATGAGCTACTGGGACCTTAATTGGCGCAAGGGAGGCGGCTCCCAGCGCATGATCGATCTGGCGAAGGAAGAGTCCTTTTATCAGCAGCAATATTGCGGCTGTGTGTACTCCCTCCGGGACACGAATCGCTGGCGGCAGAAGCAGGGGCGGCCGCAAGTTGAGCTGGGAAAAGATTTTTATACCGCGGGTTGAGGCGGGGGCATTAGGGTGGTAGACTTTGGGTGTGAACACCGGTCTTTGGAGACGGGCGATCGCGGGTCCGCACAAGCGGGCGCGAGGAAAGTCCGGGCTTCGGATGACGACGCAGCGGGTAACGCCCGCCGTGCCGAAAGGCATAGGATCAGAGCCACAGAGACGAGTCTTTTTGATGAACAGTCTGCTCAAAAAGTCACAGATGCAAGGCGCGACGACGAAGGTGTACCAGCGGTACATCGAGGAGGAGCAACAAAGCAGATGGGGCTTTTTCAGCAGACTGTGGCAAAAAGGGTGAAACGCGGCAATCTCTGCGTGAAGCAAGACCAAGTAAAGGAAGAGGATCGGTCGCAAGACCGAGCGCGGCTGTTATCGCCGATAGATTCCTGGGTAGGTCGCTTGAGGGCACGGGCAACCGCGCTCCTAGATAGATGATCGCCGTTTCTGCGAAAGCAGAATTACGGAACCCGGCTTACAGTCTTTGAAGATGGGTTCACATCACCGGACTTCCCTTGAAAAAGGGGAGTCCGGTTTTATTTATGTCGGGCGTTGATAGTATTGATAAAATAATTGTATTTATACATATAAAAGTTTACAATAAAGCAATCATGGAACATACCGAATCTGCAGGGCAAAATTTGACCATCTCCGTAGGTTTTTCATGGAAATCAGTTTTTGGGATTTTGGTCATTGGTTTGGCTGGTGCATTTTTTCTCTATCACACCTTCAATCTCCACAGCCAGTTCTTGGAATTTAAATGGGATGGTCTGGCAGTCGGTAATTTTAATCATCTTCTTTGGAATCTTGCGGAAGGACGCGGAGCTGTCGATGCGCGGCTGAGTCCTTTGGCGGCCGCCCGAGTCCCTTTGCTTTTACACGCACTTGCTCCTTTATACCGTATTTGGCCCAACCCGCTTTTTCTTCCCGTGATTCAGACCGCGGCACTGGCCGTGGCGGCCGCCGGAATTTTTATGCTGGGATTGAGGTACCTCACGCGTTTACGGGCCCTTCTTTTAACTTTGCTGTATTGTTTTTATCCTCCAATTCATGCGATGAGTTCGGCAAGTTTTAATCCGGCGGTTTTGGCCACGCCATTTGTGACGGGTGCAATTTTGGCCGCCATCGATCGCAAGCCGCTTCGACTGGCTATTTGTTTATTCCTGTCGTTGGCATGTGATTTGCGCACAGCGGCTCTGTTGCTTCCGCTTACGATCTGGGCGGTTGCCCGCATGTCGGACCGCAAATGGATCGCGGCATGTGTTCTCACGGCCGCATGTGCCGTCATTGGCTGGGTCCCTTTCAGGGCGGACGAAGCGATGGGCCCGATAGTTTTTTTTGGCACGCTCATTGCGCCTTATCTTTTTTGGGGATTGGCCATCCTCGAAGGTTGGACGGATAATCAGCTCAAAAAAAGGTCTATACTTTTGGCTGCGGTGGGCCCTATTTTGTTTGCGGGAGCAGTTTTTGCAAGTGCGGCGGCGGGACCGTTCATCATGCAGAAGCATTCAGGAGTCTCGCATTTACCAGTTCGAAAAAGCGCCCTCAATTCCATGTTAGACCGAATTCCTCGAGATGCCCAGGTGATTACGACGCCGCTTTTTATGCCCCGCCTCGCGAACCGTTCAGGAGTGCAGCTTCTCACCGCGGCCGTTGCCGGAAATCCTTCGGAGGCAGACTACGCACTCCTGGACTTGGAGGGCGCTGCCGCTCAGGAAAAGGTCGGAAGTCTGGAAAAGTTTCTCAAGAATGGATGGTACCCCATCGAGAACATCGGCAGCGTTGTGCTGGTCAGCAAAAATCCCGCAGAAACACAAAAGAAGTTGTTCGGTTCCGTGGACTTAAAGAATGACCGTCCGTTTTTGATCTTAAAAGCACAGGCACGAAAGGCCATCGAGCTGGTGGGGTTTACGATGGATGCGGATCAGGGGGACGCGGATGTGGTTCGATTTTCATTTTATTGGCGTAAATTACGCAACAGCAGGGCGCCTTACACGATGAGCGTGGATGTGGTGGGAGTGGAGGGCAATCGAATTTATACCGCGGCCAAGCCGTTGTGTTACGGACTTCATCCGTTTCCAAAATGGAAAATAGGCGAGGTCGTGAGGGAAGAATACGCTTTTGTGGTTCCGGAGCGGCTTCAAAATACGGCCTATGAAGTGCGGCTCAGCGTGAACGATGAGCGAACGGGCGGAGTCATTGAGATGAAGTCGAGCGTGCGGGGAGCCATTGATGCTGAAGGGCGCGTGCGGTTAATAGCATTGGACGCAATATAAAATGAAATTATATTTATTTTTTAATCGGATAGTTCTGTTCGCTCTGATGACTTTGGTGTCAGCGCTGGCCGCCGCGGACAGCGTTGATCTCAAGGCGGGGGATCAGCTGAAGGGATTGATCGTCGAAGAGCACGAAGACCGGGTTATTTTGTCAACCGCGGAAGGCGAATTGCAGGTACTTCGAAAAAATATAGCGAAGATCGATTATGACGACCCGTCGTACAGTCTGATGAGTCTCGGCCGTCAATTGGAACGAGAAAAAAAATTCGGCGAGGCTCTTTCTTACTTTGAAAAAGCGGCGCAGCTCAATCCCGGATTAGCAGAAGCCAAGCAAGCCGCGATCGGGGTCCGAAGCAAAATGTGGGCCGGTTTCACGCAAGGCCCGACCGGTGAAATTGAAAAACAGCAAATTATTCAGGATTCCTGGCGCGCGGACACCAGCATGGCCGACGAGGCACGCCGTGGTGAGGAAGAAAAAGAAGAGACGCTGTGGAAGCGGCTCGGAGTTCAGGTCGATCAGAGCGGGGACTTCGTGCGGGCGCTCGAGGTTCGGGTGGGCGGATATGCTCATCAGACCGGGCTGCGAAATGGCGATATGCTATATTCTGTGGATGGGCGGTCCCTCCGGTATATCCAAAAGTCCACCGTCATCAACGACCTGCTAGAGCCCCGATACGCCAGCATGGTGCTTGAGGTCCGCCGAAAAATCATTTTTCCGGCCAAGATCGGAAAAACGGACACGAGAAATCTTGGGATCGACCTGAAGCTCGATTATAATGGCGTACTGATCAATCGCGTGAAGTCGAGCGGCATCGCGGATCAATACCGCATCAAGAGCGGTGATCGGTTGGTGTCCGTGGCCGGAGAGAACACCCGCTACATGCCGATTAAAACTATCAATAAAAAACTTAAAAAGCAACAAGGGAAGGTCTTCACGATCGAGACGGCCCGCACCCTCCAAATGGCAAGGCAATAACATGAGTTCGAAGCAACTGCACCAGCGCAAACAAATTCTAGTCGACAAAAAAATTCAGTATCGATTTGCCGGATTCGTCATTTTGCTCGCGGCGGGGACTGCGCTCGTGACTAGTCTGGCAGTTTTTTTTGCGGTTCTTACGGTGTTGGGGGATAAGCTGGCAGCCGTTTATCCGCAGGGGCGCTTGGCACCGATCGTCAACTCGGCTTACCTTTCTTTCTTTATCGTTTTTGCACTGTCGGTTCCGCTGATTTGTTATTTCGCGATTCGATTTTCATTTAAAGTCGTGGGTCCCTTACCCAAAATTTATAGGTACCTTGCGATCATTGGTACGGGCGTTCATCCCGGCAAATTAGTTCTGCGCGACGGGGATCATCTTCAAGACTTAGCCGTCGCGATCAACAGCATGACCGACGAGCTCAAATCCCGTAATGCTCTGCAGCCCCCTCCCGACCCCACTCAAAAATAACCCGATTCGATAAAACTAGATCAGACCCCCGCTTCAGACGAGAGCTCCCTGTCTTCGGAAGACTTCTGGAAGCCCGAGGCGTC
>JAGVCY010000016.1 GCA_020058965.1 Candidatus Omnitrophota bacterium
CACTTGGACACCCATTGCTCAACTTCCGGCGTGATGTGGCCCAAATGATCCTGCGCGAGATGCAAAAGCGTCAGCGTGGCCGCGCCCTTTTGGTCGTACTTGGCAAGTATCGCCTGCGCCTTAGAATCCAAATCATTTAGCTGCATAAGAGTCCATTAGCGGTCGAGCTCCCCGGCGATCATGTTGACGGAACCGAAGGTCGGAATGATATCGGCGACCTGGTCGCCCACGAGGCATTTGTGAAGCGCGGACATGATGGCGAAGCAAGGCGGCCGCACGCGCACGCGGTATGGCTTGTCCGTTCCATCACTCACGACAAAAAATCCGAGCTCGCCGTTCGCGCCCTCGACGGGGACATAGGCCTCACCCTTCACCGGACGGATGCCGTGACCGTGCATGACGAGCTTAAAATGATTCATCAGACCTTCAATATTTCCGTAGGTGTCTTCTTTTTTAGGCAGCGCGACGAGCTTGTTGGCGGAATAAACATTTGCGTGCTGGGCGCCGGAAGATCCCTCGAGCGTCGGGTCTGCCACAACGGCAACCTGCTTCATTCCTCGCGTCAGACCCATTTTGGCGTCATCGACCATCTGATATGCCTTCACGGACTGACCTGCCAGATCCACGGTCACTTCGCCGGCCGGTATGTCGCGCAAGGCCTGCTCGATGATGCGCATGCTTTGCTGCATCTCTTCCATCCGCACATAATAGCGGTCCAAATTGTCTCCGTGCTCACCCACCGGGATATCAAAGTTCAGGCGGTCGTACACAAGCGACGGCGCGTAGCGGCGGACATCCAGATCAACACCGGTGGAACGCAGAAAAGGTCCGGTGATGCCGTAACTCAACGCGTCTTCCTTGGAAATGACGCCCGTATCCTTCATGCGATCATAAAAAATCCGGTTGGAATTCAGCAGTCCTTCAACTTCTTTGAGCACTTTGCGGGTTTCGGCGATGGCGTGAAGCGTTTTTTCGGCGAAGTCCGCCGGTAGATCCGCCTTGAGGCCGCCCACGCGCGCGTACGAAATCGTGAGCCGCGCGCCCGTCACCGATTCCACCAGCTCCCAGAACCATTCGCGCGCCTTGATCATATATAGGAAGACGGTGAACGCGCCGAGTTCCATGGAGGACGCGCCGACGCAGGTCAGATGATCCGTGATCCGCGAAATTTCGCACATGATCACGCGGATGTATTTGCAGCGGTCGGTGGTGTCGATGCCGAGCAGCCTTTCGACCGAGAGGCAGTAGCCGACATTGCTGATGAGGGGCGAAACATAGTTGAGTCGATCCGAGTACGGCAACGCGACATTGTACTGGCCCTGCTCGCACGACTTTTCGAACGCACGGTGCAGGTAGCCGATCTCGGTGTCGATGTTGGTCACCGTTTCGCCGTCAAGCTCGGCAATGATGCGGATAACCCCGTGCATCGCCGGATGCGAAGGTCCGATGTTCAACAGCATCGAGCGTGTTTCGGTCGTGTTGTAATCAGCGGGTAAAGGCTTGCCCATGTTAGTTTTTGGGTCCGATCAACGGTTGGCGCTTGCTGTAGTTGTAGTCCTTGCGAAGCGCGTGTCCCTGGAATTCTTCATACATCAAAATACGCTTCAAGCCCGGGTGTCCGGTAAATCGAATGCCGAACATGTCCCAGACTTCCCTCTCAAGCCAATTGGCCGCCGGCCAAACGGAGTCGACCGAATCGATCACCGCGTCGTCTTCCGACACCCGCGCCCGCAAAAAAATACGCTCATTGGCCTTCATCGAATAAAGGTTGTACACGATCTCGAACCGATCCGCTTTTTCTTCCCAGTGAAGATAATCGACGCAGGTCAGATCCATCAAAATATTAAAGCCGCAATCGTTTTTTAAATACGCGCAGACTTTTTTGACCGCTCGCTTGTCGACATAGCCCCACAGCTGCCCATTCGCTTCCTTGAGATCGGTGACCTCTTGCGAAAATTTCGTGCTCAGCGTCGCCGAGATGCTCATTAAGCCGGAGTTTCCGCTGAAGGTTGTGTCGAGCGCAGACCCTGCTTCTGAATTTTTTCCTGCAGCTTCATCAAACCGTCGAGCACATTCTCGGGACGGGGCGGGCAGCCCGGGATGTAAATGTCCACCGGGATGATCGTGTCGATACCTTGCACCGTCGCGTAATTGTCATAAAAACCGCCCGTGCAAGTGCACACGCCAAACGCGACGACCCACTTGGGATCGCACATCTGGTCATACACTTGCTTCAGGATCGGCGCCATCTTATGACTGATCGTTCCGACGACAAAAAGTACATCCGCCTGACGCGGCGAGAAACGCGGAAAGCCCGCGCCGAACCGGTCGACATCGTAATGCGAACAGGCCGTGGCCATGTATTCCATGCCGCAGCAGGCCGTGATGAAGGGGTATTGGAAGATCGAGAACTTGCGCGACCAGCCGATGGCCGCATCGAGCGTCGTGGTCATGAAGTCCAGCTTGTCGAGATTAACGGAAGGTGCTTGAGGTCCGGCAGCGGCTATTTGGCCCATTCCATGGCTCCTTTTTTCCACGCGTAGGCGAAGCCCAGCGCGAGGACGGCGACAAACGAGAACATTTCGACGATGCCGACCCAGCCCAGTGAGCGCAGGGTGACGGCCCACGGGAAAAACCACACCACTTCCACATCGAAAAGGATGAAGAGCATCGCGATCAGATAAAATTTAACGGAAAAGTTTCCGCGCGGAAGCGCCAGCGGTTTTTGACCACATTCAAAAGTCTGTGACTTGATAGTCGTGGGGTTCTTCGGTCCGGCCAGGACATGGACCATCATCATGGCCACGGCAACGCCGAAGGAGGCCAGGAAGGTGATGAGCAGGGCGATGTATTCGGTCGAATTTTCCATTAGATAAGCAGGGCCGCTTCGGC
>JAGVCY010000303.1 GCA_020058965.1 Candidatus Omnitrophota bacterium
CGTCCGAAACTGACATGGTTTTGCCGAACATGGTCTGAGGATCATCGGCCACACCGATGTGATTCGAAAGACTCTTGGACATTTTTTGGGTGCCGTCGAGTCCGACTAAAAGCGGCATCGTTATGACCGCCTGCGGCTCCTGACCGAATTCTTTTTGTAGCTCCCTGCCCAAGAGGAGATTGAACTTTTGGTCGGTGCCCCCCAACTCAACATCCGACTTCAGATGAACGGAATCAAAGGCCTGCATGAGAGGATAGAAAAGTTCCAATAAACTGACGGGGGCGCCGGCCGCCATACGCTTTTGAAAATCATCCCGCTGGAGGATTTGGCTGACGGTGACGCGGGAGGCCAGACCCATCATTTCATGAAACGGCATCGACCCAAACCATTCATTGTTATAAACCGTGCGGGTTTTTGAAGGATCCAAAACTTTGAACGCCTGCTCCTGATAGGTGCGGGCATTCTGGCGGATCTGCTCATCACTGAGAATGGGGCGGGTTTGGGTCCTGCCGGAAGGGTCGCCTACGCGCGCGGTCGCGTCCCCGATGATAAAAATAACTTCGTGGCCCAGATCCTGAAATTCTCGTAGCTTGGTGAGAAGGACGGTGTGTCCAAAATGAATATCAGGACTCGACGGGTCGAATCCTGCTTTGATACGAAGAGGCTTGTGGGTGGAGAGGGAGCGTTCAATCTTGGACGCGAGCTCCGCGGCGGAGAGAACCTCCGCCGCGTTGCGCGTCAAAAACTCAACCTGCTCCCGAGGATTCACGCGGGTTTGTATCGCGTGCTTTAGACGCCCTTGATGCTAAGGGCGATTTTGTGAGCCGCGGAATCAACCTTGAGGATTTTGACATTGAGCTTTTTCCCTGCCGGAAAATGAGTTTCCAGTGTCGTTGCCTGATCCTGGTTCATTTCCGAAATATGAAGGAGGCCCTCGATGTCCTTTTCGACTTCCACGAACACGCCAAAAGTGGCCGATTTGGAAACGACCCCTTCAACCACGGAGCCTGAAGGGTATCTTTCTGAAATCTTGACCCAAGGATCTTCTTCGAGCTGTTTCAAACCAAGCGACAATTTGCGCTTGATCTGATCGACCGAGAGAACCACCGCATCAATTTCCTGACCCTTTTTTAGCAGCTCCTTGGGATGGCTGACTTTCTTGGTCCAGGACATATCGGAGATGTGGATCAGGCCGTCGATGCCGCTTTCAACCTGCACGAACGCGCCGAAATCGGTGAGATTCCAGACGGTGCCTTTGATCCGGGTGCCGACCGAGTACCGGTCTTCGATGCCGACCCAGGGGTTGTCCGCCGTTTGACGGATGCCGAGAGAGATCTTTTGATTGGCCTTGTCGACCGCCAGAACCATGACATCGGCGATTTCACCGGGCTTAAAAATCTCAGAGGGGTTGGTCACGCGCTTGGACCATGAAATCTCCGACACATGAACCAGCCCTTCGATACCCTTATCGATTTCGACAAACACCCCGTACGGAACAATGTTCACGACGCGGCCCTGAACGCGGGTGCCGATCGGGAAGCGGTTTTCGACATCATCCCAGGGATTCGAAAGCAGCTGCTTGAGACCCAGCGAAACCTTATGGGTCGCTTTGTCGAAGTGCAGGATTTTAACATCGATCTTGTCGCCGATCTTGACGATTTCGGAAGGATGACTGATGCGGCCCCAGCTCATGTCCGTGATGTGAAGCAGGCCGTCGATGCCGCCCAAGTTCACGAATGCGCCAAAGTCCGTGATGTTCTTAACCACGCCATTACGAACCGTGCCGACTTCAAGCTCGGAGAGGATCTTGTCCTTGCTGACTTGTTTTTCAGCTTCAAGCACATCCTTGCGCGAAACGATGATGTTGCGGCGCTCGGGATTAATTTTGATGATCTTGATGTCAAATGCCTGCTCAACGAGCGCGTTCAAGTTGCCGAAGCCCTTGATGAACGCGAGCGACGCGGGCAAAAATGCCTCGACGCCTTCGACATCGACCATGAGACCGCCCTTGACCTTGCGGACGGGACGGGCGGCGACGATGTCGCCTTCCTTATACTTGGCGATCACATCATCCCAACCGCGGCTGCGCTCGGCCTTGCGACGGGACAGAATGCAACGACCCTTCTCGTCTTCCATTTCGTCGATGTACACATCAACTTCATCGCCCGGCTTGAGGGCCTTGCCATTTTTAAACTCATAAATCGCGATCACACCTTCGGACTTGTATCCGATGTCCACGAGAACCTCG
The DNA here is from genome assembly GCA_020058965.1 of Candidatus Omnitrophota bacterium. Lineage (GTDB taxonomy): Bacteria > Omnitrophota > Gorgyraeia > 2-02-FULL-51-18 > JAGOUK01 > JAGOUK01. Next base: position 2,249 of record JAGVCY010000303.1, read on the forward strand.
TTCTCGGTGACGCGCAGAACATGGCCCTTGACCACCTCACCCTGCTTAAAATTATGAAAAGTTTGGTCGTAATTGATCTCGAGCAGCGAGGGTTCGTCGTTCTGGTCTTCGAAGCGTGTGATGGTTTGTTCGCGAAGCATGTTGTTACGAGTGTCCTTTATTGATTCTGTGACTGTGTTTTTAGATCCCGGATCCGATCCATGACGAGCGCGGCGGTGGTTTCGTAGTATTTAAGCTTGTCTACGATGTCGCCGCTCTCAACCGGAATCGGTTTCCCTACAAAGACTCTGATCTTCACCGGAAGAAAAGCTTTTCTTCCTCTCGGCCAGGCCTTGGCCGTCCCTTCGATGTAACACGGCACGATCGGGACTTGTGCCGCATGCGCCAGAAACACCACGCCGGGTTGGGGTTTTAAAAACTCCTCACCTGCCGCACGCGTTCCCTCCGGAAAAATCACCACGGCCTTACGATTCTTTAACGCGCGGATGACGACCCGCATGCTTTTGAATTCGCTGTCACCGGCAATCGGCAGCGCGCCGAGCCAGACGATCATGGTTCCAAGAACCGGAATTTTAAAGAGCTTTTCCTTGGCCAAAAACCCAAGCTGGCGGCGGATACGACCGCCTAAAACGGGCGGATCCAGATAGCTCGTATGATTGGCCGCCAGGATAAAACCGCTGGATTTACCGGGCAAGAGCTCGGAACCACGCAGCTCAAAACGGTTCCAAACCTTAAAAATGCAGTAGAGTAAAAATTGGCAGATGCGATAAAACAAATCGTTCCTTACGCCTCGGTCCGCGGCCTAGTTCCGGCCTGATTTAAGGCGGGGTTTTTGACCCAAAATCAAGTCACAGATGATATCAGCCGTCTGGGAGATTGTCAATTTGGTGGTATCAATGAGCGTGGCGTCGTCTGCCTTGCGCAGGGGCGCGATCTTTCGGTTGGCGTCCCGATAGTCTCTTTCTTTTTGGTCTTTTAATATTTGAGCAAAAGTGGCTTTAAGGCCTTTGGCCTTGAGTTCGCGGTAACGGCGGCGGGAACGAAGCCTTACATCGGCGTCGAGGTAATATTTGTAGGGAGTATCCGGAAAAACAACCGTGCCGATATCACGACCCTCGATGACCCCTCCTCCGATTTGCGCGGTCCGGCGCTGAAGCAAAACTAATTTGGATCGGACCGCGCCGCTCGACGCCGCGTGATGGACCTGTGCCGTAAGTTCCGGGGTGCGGATGTCACGCGAAATGTTTCTGCGGCCCAGCCAGACGGACTGCTCCCCTGCCTTGAGTTTTCCGAAGCGGAGCGGAATTTTGGCGGCTAGGGCGGCGACTTTGGCTTCGGCGGTCAGAGGGATTTTTTTTTCGATCGCGACGAGCGTTACGGCGCGGTACATGGCGCCTGTGTCGAGATAGGGCAGCTTGAGGCGTTCGGCGACCATTCGGGCGGTGGTGGACTTGCCGCTTCCGGCGGGGCCGTCCATGGCGATGATCATCGGCTTGGTTTTATTGGTTTTCATCGGAGGGAAAGGACCTTTCGGCGCGATGGTTGGATTCGCGGATCATTTTTTGGATCAAACTAAAATCGTTTTTTTCAAGCGCGGCGTTGAACGCTTGGAGGCGCTTTTCGAGAGAACGGGATGCGCTTAAAAGCTCGGCGCGATTGGAATCAAATATATCCGACCACAGGCGCGGATTGGACTTGGCGATGCGTGCAAGATCGCGAATGCTCGGATTGGCCTTGAAGCGCTTTTCGTTTGGAAAGCCGGCAAAAATCAAAAAGGCCATCAGGTGCGGCAGATGGCTCGCGTGGGCGGTCCATGCGTCGTGACTTTTTGCATCCAGCACCACCGGCTGAGCGCCCACCGCTTTCCAAAATTTTTCTACCAGCGGGTGGCGGCGGTCCATAAAACAAACCGCGTTGGCGAAAAGTTCGGGATTCGAATTGGCGGCGCCGGATTTTTCGGAGCCGGCCATCGGGTGACAGCCGATGAAGCGGCTCTTGAGCGAACCGCGTGAGGCGATATGGCAGATGCGGGACTTGGTGCTCCCGACATCGATGACCAGCGCGCCAGGATCGATCAAACGGAGTTTTTTTGAGTTCCTCATAAATTCTTCGTTCAACAAAACCGGCAGGGCGAGAACCACCAGATCGGCCCCGCATAGCGCGTCGGCTACTTGGGCCGGAGCGTATCCCCGATCGATCGCGCCAACTTTTTTGGCGGCGATGTGGGATGTTTTGGCGACACCGACGATTTCGCGGGCCAGTCCCCGGTTCCGCGCGGCCCAGGCCAGAGAACCGCC
>JAGVCY010000015.1 GCA_020058965.1 Candidatus Omnitrophota bacterium
AACTACCTGATCGACGCGCTAAAAACTATCACGGATGATAAAATTAAATTTGAGCTGATCGACCCGGAAAAGCCAGGAATGATCAAAGCGGATAATAACTACACCTACATTGTCCTGCCAATGCAGTTGTCGTGAGACGAAAAGAGTCAGGTTCCCAAGCGGCTGCGGTAGGGGATGTCGTTAAGAATATTTTTTTGGCGCTTCAGACAAAAAGTGAGATCGGTGAGGATCGGTTGTTGTTGATCTGGTTGGAAGCGGTTGGAGAGATGGGCGCAAAAAATAGCAAACCTGTTTCTTTGAATAATGGAGTTTTGAGCGTGATCGTAAAAAATTCTTCCTGGTCGCAGGAATTATCTCTAAAAAAACGATGGGTGATCAAGAAATTACAAACAGCTTTTGGTAAAGACCTTATCCACGATATCCGGTTTAAGACCGGATCAATCTAAAACGGGAAAAATAAGACGATGGCCAACACCAAAGTAAAAGAAGAAGACAACGTCAAAAAAAATGTCGCCGCGCATAGTTATGACGCGGCCAAGATCCAGGTGCTTGAGGGGGTGGAAGCGGTCCGCAAGCGCCCCGCAATGTACATCGGAGATATTTATGCGCGCGGGCTGCACCACCTGGTCTACGAAGTTGTGGACAACTCGGTCGACGAAGCGCTCGCCGGTCATTGCGACAAGGTTGAAGTGGTTTTAATGGCGAACGGAGCGGTGTCGGTGACCGACAATGGCCGCGGCATCCCGGTCGAAATGCACGCCAAGATGAAAAAACCCGCCCTCGAAGTCGTCATGACGACCCTGCACGCGGGCGGCAAGTTTGATGACAAGTCGTACAAGGTTTCGGGCGGATTGCACGGCGTCGGTGTGAGCTGTGTGAACGCGCTCTCCGAATGGTTGGAGGTGGAAGTCAGCCGCGACGGAAAGATTTATCACCAGCGGTACGAAGCCGGTGTCACCAAGACCAAACTCGCGGTGATCGGCAAGTCCAAGGCCACCGGAACCAAGGTCACCTTCAAAGCCGACGACACGATTTTTCAGGTTCCGATCGAGTACAAACACGAAACGATCCGCGGCCGTCTGCGCGAGCTCGCCTTCCTTAATAAAGGACTTGAGATCGTTCTTAAAGACGAGAAGCTGGGTAAGGACGAGGTTTTTAAATTTGAAGGCGGCATCGTGGAGTTTGTCCAGGACCTGAATAAAAACAAGCAGGCCGTTCATTCTAAGGTCGTTTACTTTGAGCGCGCGAAGGACAATGTGCAGGTGGAGTTGGCGTTCCAGTACAACGATTCATACAACGAGACGATCCTGTCGTTCGTGAACAACATCAACACCATCGAAGGCGGCACGCATGTGTCGGGCTTTAAGTCGGCGCTGACTCGCGTTTGTGTGAAGTATTCCAAAGAAAACAAGCTGGTTAAGGACGACATGACACTTCAGGGCGAAGACATCCGCGAAGGCATCACGGCCGTGATCTGCGCCAAGCTGCACGCGCCGCAGTTCGAAGGTCAAACCAAGACCAAGCTCGGCAACAGCGAGGTCGAAGGTTTGGTGGAGTCGGTGGTTTCGGAAGGCCTTGCGCGTTTCTTCGAAGAAAATCGGGCCGTTGCAAATAAGATTCTCGAAAAAGCCGTGCTCGCCGGGCAGGCGCGCATGGCCGCCCGCAAGGCGCGAGACCTTACGCGACGCAAAGGCGCGTTGGAGTCCGGTTCGCTTCCGGGCAAGCTTGCTGACTGTCAGGAAACCAACGCCGAGCTCTGCGAACTGTACCTGGTCGAAGGAGACTCCGCAGGCGGGAGCGCGAAGCAGGGACGCGACCGGCGGTATCAGGCGATTTTGCCGCTGAAGGGTAAGATCCTGAATGTGGAAAAGGCAAATCTGCTCAAGGCGCTTTCGAATAACGAAATCGGGACCATCATCAACGCGATCGGCGCTGGCATCGGCGATGAAGGGTTCAATCTCGAAAAACTGCGCTACAACAAAATCATCCTCATGTGCGATGCCGATGTCGACGGAAGCCATATCCGCACCCTGATCCTGACGCTCATGTACCGCCACATGCGGCCGCTGGTCGAGAAGGGACATGTCTACATTGCCCAACCGCCCCTGTTTAAGATCAAGCGCAGCGGCAAGGAAGAGTATGTCGATAACGAAAAACAGATGGAAAAGATCCTGCTCCGCATCGGCGCGGACGGAATAGTTTTCCACACTATTCACAAGAAGTCCTCCATGGAGGGCAAGGAGTTCATGGAGCTACTGGAGTCTCTGGTGGCCATGGACCGTCTGGCCAGCGCAATTGAGAGCCGTGGAGTATCATTTACTAAATATATCCAAAATTCGGATAAAAGTGGTAAGCGATTCCCTAAATATAGCATAAGAGTGGAGGGTGCTACCCACTTTTTGTTCGATGACAACGATTTGAAGGCGGAGGTTGCCAAGTACGAGAAAGCCAAGGGAATCACCGCGACGGAAGGCAAGGACAAGCCCATTGACTCCGTCCACTCGCAGATGGATGTGGTCAAGTTCTACGAGGCGCCCGAGGTCGAGATCCTGGCCGAGAAGCTTAAAAAGAAGGGCTTTGACCTCGACCAGATCGTGTCGAAGGAAGAGGACACGCTCGAGGAGGCCTATGTGCCGCGGGAGGCGCGGGCGAAGGCCAAGGCCGGCTCCAAGCAGGGACGCAGCAAGAAGAGCGAGGGCGGCGCGATGCCGTTTAAGACCATTTCCGAAAAAGTTGAAGTGATGCACGAAAGTCTTCTGGATGTGCTGGGATATGTTCGCGAGGAAGCCAAGCGAGGCCTGCACATTCAGCGCTACAAAGGTTTGGGAGAAATGAATCCTGAGCAATTGTGGGAGACGACGATGGACCCGGAGACGCGGACCCTGTTGAGGGTGGACGCGGAAGACGCCGGAAAGGCCGATGAGATGTTCACCGTCCTCATGGGTGACGATGTCGCTCCGCGAAAGAGTTTTATTCAAGAATATGCCCGCGAAGTTAAAAATCTGGATATTTAAGGATCAAATAAAATGGCAAAAAAAGCAGAAAAACCCAAATCCGACTTTAGCGCACCGCAGAAGATCGTTCCCGTTCAGATCGACGACGAACTGAAGGTATCGTATTTAAATTACGCGATGTCGGTCATCATCGGCCGCGCCCTGCCCGATGTTCGCGACGGCCTTAAGCCCGTGCATCGCCGCATCTTGTACGCGATGAAGGAATTGGGTCTCGAATATCCGCGGACTTACAAGAAGAGCGCGCGTATCGTCGGTGAAGTGCTCGGTAAATACCATCCTCACGGTGACTCCGCCGTGTATGAAGCGCTCGTGCGCATGGTTCAGGACTTTTCGTTGCGTTACCCGTTGGTCGACGGCCAGGGTAACTTCGGTTCGGTCGACGGCGACTCCGCGGCCGCGATGCGTTACACCGAAGCTCGTCTGGCGGCGATCTCTTCGACACTTTTGTCAGACATTGATCGTGACACCGTGGACTTTGCGCCCAACTTTGACGAAACGCTCGAAGAGCCCAAGCTGCTTCCGGCGACACTGCCGAATCTGCTCTGCAACGGGTCGGGTGGTATCGCGGTCGGTATGGCCACGAACATTCCTCCTCACAACCTGAACGAAGTATCTCAGGCGA
>JAGVCY010000235.1 GCA_020058965.1 Candidatus Omnitrophota bacterium
CACCCGGGAGCGAAATGTTCGCCGGGAAGAACTTAAAAAAGAAGGTCGATACACTGAATTCGTGAATCAGAGCAATTATCTGACCAACCCAACATTGCGTGATATCGCGCAATTTTATCGAAGCCACTTCAACCTCTACACTCGCGATATTTATCAAAACACCTACTTGCACGCATTTTTGCCTGTGGATATGAAAACAGGAGAATTTGTTTTTGAGTACAAAGGTCAGGAATATCGGGGAAAAGGCGATGCCGGGTCGGGAGCTTATTCGGTTTGGGAAGGATTGGACCGCATCGCCGCTGATATCCAAGATCCCAGGAACGATTTGGGTGAAATGTATGATGCATTAAAATTGGTTAATGAGTGGTACGCCGATAATACCACCGAAGCCAAGGTGCCTCGTGTGATTGAAGTGATCAATAAATTTGGCGCAAGGCATCTTGCCACGGTCAATGGTTTTAAGCGGTTATTCACCGGACATTTACCATTTTATGAGTTTTCCCGAGTGGAGGCGGCTCAGCGCGGAATCATCAGCGGCTTCAATGTTGAGGGAATTATTTTTTTCGCGGATCACGGCATGGGCTTGAGGTTCGGGGGTCGGGGCGCGAGAGTGCGTATCGATCAGAATGGCCTTATTCTTCGCGGGTATGAGAGCAGTCAGTCTGAAACTATAACTGATCATCCCCGCACGGTGGATAGGATCACCGGGACGGGTGCTCCGGCAGCCGAAAATATACTTTTTGAAAATCCAGGGATTCCCAAGGGCCAGTTTCTTAGTTCGCTGATTTCGGATGTGGGAAATCGCATCGCGGAGCTGGAATCATCATTACAGCCAGCCGCATCAGAACCCGCCGCCGCGCGGCTGGCGAGCGCGGCATCTGCGGATTGGATCGAGCAGGTCAATGCACAGATCGAAATAGATGAATCGCTCAAACCGGATGATGCCGGGCTTTTTCAACATGCTCTTGTCATGAGCAACGACGAGCTTTTTGGAAACAAATCTTCGGACGAGTTGCGGGGGATAGCGGGCCACATTACGACGATTGTCAGTGAATTGGACCAAGCTGTCGCGCAGTTCGGCGTCAAGCCGGCTGACTTGGACGATCTCCGAAATCAGGCAACGCCGATGGTTCGAAAGGCGGTCGCGCTGCGCATGCTGGCAGATATTTACGGCATATTTCTGCCGGTAAATGATCGGGAACAAGGCCGAGTTGATGGTTATGAAAAAGAGCTCACCGAGACGATGTTGCGGATGACCGCGCTCATCGCGAAATTTCATATGGGAAATTTGCCCGAGCATTTTGAGCCGACCAAGCGGCTTAAGAGTAGGATCGACGCCGCATCTGACGCCCGAGTCGATTTTTTAAAGCTGTATGCTCCCGATCTTCAATACATCTTCTGGCCGTCATTAAACGGCGAGTCGATGATGAACGCCGCGGTGCGCGTGCTGCCCAGCAGCGCCAAAAAGCACGGGGGCGGATTTGACGCCTATCAGACTCAGGTGACGCTGTCGCCCATTCGTCAACCGGAAATTCAGATCAGTATTGGAGAAGGCGGGGAGCTCCTGCGAATCACGAACGCGGAAGAGCTTGTCCGCGGTATCGATGATCCGACGGACAAATATCGGATGATCAAGCTTATTTTGACCAAGTTTGGAGTTGCCGGATCCAATGAAAATCAGGAGGGATTCGAAGCATTTATCAGGAGCCAGGAGGGCCATGGATTTTTGATCCATATCGAGACACTGACCCCGCAGAAATCCGGCATGGGCGGAAGCCAGGTTGTCGCCGCGCTGACGGCCGCCGTCCTGCATCAAGGATTGCTCGGCCACGCGCTAGATATGGACCCGGAGAGTTACATGCCCTGGTTCTATTGGGTGATGAATCTGGAGCAGGAGCTCGGAATCGGCGGCGGGCTCCAAGACGCGATCGGCTCATTTTCCGGTGGAGTGCAATTTATTGAATTCAACGGATTGGCGGCGCCCCACATTACCGGCGTCAATGACGCTCGGGTCAAAAGAATTCTCAAAAATATCGAAGGAGACGCGCTCGCGATTCACCTAGGAACGGAACATTCCGCCAGTACGGTCCTGACCACACTGCGCAATATGTACCTGCGCCGCGACGGAAGCCTACTTCGCCTAATACAAAGGTCTAAAGGCCGCGCGCGGGAGATGAGCGATCTGATATCCACAGCTAATAATCCGGAGGATTTAATTAAACGACTGGCCGTGCTGGATAGTCATGAGTTTCGTCTGCTTCACGGCGAGCGTAATCCGATGATCGATAAAATTGTCTCCGATCCACGAATTCTTGCGATTTACGGAGAAATAAATTATGTAACGGTGATCAATCCCCGCACTGGAAAACAAGAAAAGGTTCCCCCCATATTTGTTCCGGGGGCAGAGGGTAATCTGCTCATTTTCTTTGTTCCGACTTTTCATCAGGCCATGATTCCAAAAATCAAGGCGTGGTGGGCCGCATTTAAGGACGAAAACAGACTTCACGGAGAACCGTACGGATTGAGCTTCGAGGGTTCGGCCCAGGTTGCCGTGACCCAACAGGCTTCGTCCGCCGCCGCCCGGCTCGCCAATTCCAAATCTGATAGTTTTTTACAAAGACTTCAGCGTTTTGCCGCTGGAGTGGTCTTGGCGCTTGCGATCCCGGCGGATGGCGCGGCGCGCGCGTTCGCGATGGAGGCTCCCGAGTTGAGTACGGCAGGAGAACGGACGCAAATGCTTGCGCTTGAACGACAGGGCGGAGAAGCGGTGGTTAAACGCGTTGCCGGCGGCGTAAAAGAAATTCTTGTTCAAGCCACCGCGGCCGTTCATTCGGGCGCGTCTGAAGTTCCCGCGGCCCGGTTGGCGGTTTTGGAAGCTCAGCAAAAATTAACGGCGTATCATGCCGAGATTTCTAACACGACGCAAGCGATGAATCGAGAGAATGCCGATAAAATACCTGCGGCCGGAACCGCGGCTTTTTGGGAAAAACCCAGAATCGTCTGGCTGGATCTGAGTCTTTGGCAGACAAAGGACCCGGCCGACTTTTTTCAGATCTTGCCCAATCTGATTGACGAAGCGGCTTCGGTACGCGGTAATTTTAAGGATAAAGTCATCTTTGGGCTTAAAGGGGATGATCGTAGCGTGCGGCGTGTGTTGGATATGGCTAATGAACGGGGAGCATCGGGAGTATTTTTCCGTCCGGACGGCCTCGTCCCAAGTGAATACACCCATGCGGCGGAATCCCATTTGTTGAACGCGGAAATCCGGTTTTACATCGCGAGGGAAGCATCCAATCGCACTATCGCAGCCGTGCCGGTAAAACGCGATGCGGACGGCGACATTCATCTTCCTTCGATCCGACTCCAGCTGTGGACAGCCACTTTTGCCGCCGGTCTTGAACCCGCTTCAACTGAAGAAGAATATTTCCGCCAGTTTTTAAGTAATGTTTTGGGTAAAACCATGACGCTTGATGACTTGAGACTTCTGCTTTACGGCGATACGGAAACACTTATTCGGTTCGCGATTCCCACGCTCTCACCGGTCCCCGTCGGCGAAATACTCCGCGTCCTCAGCATGGCCGCCCGCCTCGCCCGCCAATCCGCCTAGCCCCGACAACATCTGGGAAGCCCTCTTGCAATTACGACCATCACGAGGTATATTTCTAATATAACCATAGTCATATGACTATGGTAAAAGGAGGTAGGTCATGACAATATCAGCAGGTGTTTTTAAAGCCACATGCCTCAAACTCATGGAGGAAGTGCGGCGCACTAACAAGGAATTCATCATCACCAAACACGGTAAACCGATTGCCAAATTGGTGCCATTCACGAAGGATAATTGGAAGCCGGGCAGTAAAACTGCGTCTGGTTGGATGAAAGGTTGCGAGGCCGTGACGCTGGGCGATATCGTCGGTCCGCTCGGTGTGAAGTGGGAAGCTGCCGAAGATGAATAAGTCCGGGAATCCGCTACTTTTTTTGGATACTCACATTTGGTACTGGCTGGTCAATTGCGAATTGCAAAACAGAGCACCTGCTATGGACGAGACGGTTAAAAAATATGTTGAGCAAGATCTAGCGCGTGTTTCGATTATTTCAATTTGGGAATTGGCGATGCTGGCATCCAAAAGGCGAATCGTCCCGCCGGTGGATTGCATGACCTGGATCCAACGCGCGTTACGCGGTCCGGGAGTGGGGCTGGAAGAGATGACACCCGAAATTGCAGTTGCAAGCACTCGGCTTCCCGGAAACCCGCCTTCAGATCCATCCGACCGGATCATCATCGCTTCGGCCATGAGTCTCGGTGCGGTTTTGGCGACCCATGATCAGGAAATTATAGCTTACGCTGAAGAACAGCGGTTGCCAATTCTGACGGTCTGATTTTTTTGCAAAAGTGCTAAAATGACCGCGCTATGAAGATTGATAAAGGGTTATAGAATGGAATTCGATAAGGGGTTCTAAAGTGAAGCAGTACCACGACCTACTCAGGCATATTCTTGCCGCCGGGCATGAGAAGAAGGACCGGACGGGAACCGGAACGATCAGCACATTCGGGTACCAGATGCGGTTCGACCTCGCGCAAGGTTTTCCGCTGCTCACGACAAAAAAAGTTCATACGAAGTCCGTTATCCATGAACTGCTCTGGTTCCTCAAGGGCGATACGAACATCAAGTACCTCAAGGACAACGGTGTCACGATCTGGGACGAGTGGGCTGACGCCAACGGCGACCTGGGGCCGATTTATTCCAAACAATGGCGCGACTTCGGCGGCGTTGACCAGATCCACGATGTTGTGGAAGCGATCAAGCACAATCCTGACTCGCGGCGGCTCATCGTCAGCGCCTGGAACCCCTGCGAAGTAAAAAGCATGGCCCTGCCGCCGTGCCACACGATGTTTCAGTTTTATGTTCAGGACGGCAAGCTTTCTTGCCAGCTCTATCAGCGCAGCGCGGACGCGTTTCTCGGCGTGCCGTTCAACATTGCGTCTTATGCGCTTCTCACCCATATGGTGGCTCAGGTGACGGACTTGAAACCCGGTGACTTTGTGCACACCTTCGGAGACTTGCACATTTACCTCAATCATCGTGATCAGGTTAAAGAGCAGCTGAGCCGTGATTTTCGCCCGCTCCCGGAACTTAAGCTCAATTCGACCGTGAAAGACATTTTTGGTTTTAAGTTCGAGGATATCGAGATTTTGAATTACAACCCCCACCCGGCAATCAAAGCGCCGATAGCGGTGTAATTTCATCGAATGACAAAACTCTATCATATCGTTGGAATGGCTGAGAATCGGGTGATCGGCAAAGATAATCGGTTGCCGTGGCATTTTTCGGCGGATCTCAAAAACTTCAAAGCCCTGACGCTGGGCCAGACACTCATCATGGGCCGTAAAACATACGAGAGCATCGGCAAGCCCCTGCCGGGCAGAGCCAATTTTGTCCTCACCCGCTCGGCGGTGACGGTCTGCCAGCAGGAGGTCGTGCATCGGGAGCTTTCGGCAGGGACGGAGATACGGTTTTTTTCATCGTTCGATCAGGCCCTTCAATCGGTCAAAACGCCGATCGCCTTCATTATGGGCGGGGCGGAATTGTATGCCCAGACCCTGGAGCGCATTGATGGGATTTATCTGACCCGGATCCCGGGCTCCTACGAGGGAGATGCCTATTACCCCGAGATTCCGGCCCGGTTGAGCGTTCAAAACCGCTCATTTTTGCCAGGAGATGACCGCCTGGAGCTCATTTTTTACGCTCCCACTCCTTAGGCCCGGACCCCTTCGACACTTTTGCTCCGCCCTTGACCTCCGCCCCCATATGCTATAATAGCCCCCAAATACTGTGTTTTAACCCCCGTAAATCCGGGATTTTTGAAAGGAAGCGGTAAGACGCCATGCATAGCTCCGAACAGTCCAGACAGTCCATCAACTTTGCCCTGTCCGCTATTTTGATGTCCGGAATGCTTTTTGTCGCCGCCGCCGCTCAGGCCAGCGGAACCGATCAGTACGGCAACGAAGATCCCAACAAAAAGATCCTCAAATCAGGACTCTTGGGCGCAGGGACCGGCGCGATCGCGTCCGGCGCGTCCGGCGGAGACGCGGGTAAGGGAGCTTTGATCGGCGCCGGAACGAATGTCATCGGCGGAGCGCTTCTAGACTCTTTGACCTCGAGCCCCGCCCCTCAGCCCCAATATCAGCAACAGTATCAGCAGCAATATGCGCCGGCCCCCCAATATCAACAGCAACAGTACGGATCGGCTCCCGTGTATGACAACCGCCAGCAGGCGTATTATCAGCCCGCACCGGTGTATCAACAGCCGGCGGAAGATCCCAACAAAAAGATCCTTAAGTCCGGTCTCTTAGGCGCGGGCACCGGCGCGATCGCTGCTTCCGCGTCAGGTGGAAGCGCCGGAAAAGGTGCCCTGATCGGCGCCGGAACGAATGTCATCGGCGGAGCGCTGTTGGACTCTCTGATGGGCAGTCCCGCCCCAGCTCCCCAGCCCCAGTATTATCAGCAACAGCCCCAGTACTATCAGCAGCAACAGCAGCCCCAGTACTATCAGCAGCAGCAATCGGGATTTCAGACTCAACCTAAGAAAAAGATCATTCGCAAGTACGACAGCGAAGGAAATGTCATATCTGAAGAGGAAGTTTACGAATAGAACAGCCATGATCACACTCACACCGAAGGCTAAAGACCAGCTCCTCAAGCTCATTCAGCAGAAGAATGAGAAGGGGTTTTTTATGCGCGTCGGGGTGAAGGGCGGCGGCTGTTCGGGGTTGTCGTACAGCGTCGAGTTGGACAGCAATCTCAGTGAGTGGGACAAGGTTTTTGGCGAGGACGCGAGCAAGATCGTTGTGGATCAAAAAAGTTTCGTGTATCTGAACGGAATGGAAATTGATTTTTCCACAGAATTGGTCGGAGGCGGATTTCAATTTCGCAATCCGAACGCTACGGGCAGCTGTGGGTGCGGCACCTCTTTTTCAGCCTAAGCTCCTTCCTTGATTAAACTTCCGATCTACATGGATTGTCACGCGACGACGCCGGTCGACCCGCGTGTGCTCGAGGCGATGCTGCCCACGCTCCGCGAGCACTTCGGCAACGCTTCCAGCCCTCACCATATCTTTGGCCGCCGCGCTCAAGAAATCGTCCAAAAAAGCCGCCAGTCCGTCGCCGCGCTCATCGGCGCCAAGCCCGAAGAAATCCTTTTTACCAGCGGTTCGACCGAGTCCAATAATCTCGCGCTCAAGGGTGTGATGCGGCTCCATCGAGAAAAGGGAGATCACCTCATCACTTGCGTGACCGAACACGCGTCGGTGATCGAGACGGCCGAAGCGCTCGCGGCCGAGGGAGTGCGGGTGACTTTTTTACCGGTCGGGCCGGACGGCCGTATCCGCCTCGCGGACCTCGAAGCCGCGATCACTCCGGCGACGG
>JAGVCY010000063.1 GCA_020058965.1 Candidatus Omnitrophota bacterium
AAAAACTAAATTTCAGGTTGAAGCGGGCGGAACGGCTGATTTCTTCTTCCAGCCGCTTAAAAAAGTGTCGCCGCACATACGCGCCGGTGAGCCAGTCCGTGATGGCCAGCCGCTGAACATCCGCATAAAGCTTGATCCGCTGAAACTCCGCAATAAATCGGTCGATGAGAATGCCGGTGGTGGTCTCGTGCCTTCGCCCCATCCCCTCCAGCGTCAAGATGGCCACGAGGCCTTCGGCCGACCGCACCGGAACTGCCACAAAGCTTCCGATACCTGCGGGTAACCGCAGCTCCCGCTCGGCCGCGTCGCTGCTGCCCCAAAAAACTAGCGGCTTGGCCTCATTTTCGAGCAATTCGACCAATCTCAAGTCAAAGGGGTACACTTCGCCCCTGAACATCACATCCTGGGACAATAGACCCTTGTCTTGTGTCGTGAATTGCAAGTACCGCTCATCGATCTGATACACCCGTTCGATCGCAAGTCCCAAAGAGCCTGATTGGCGGGACTGCTGATTCAGCATGAGCAGTCGTGACTTCCGTATCCCGAAGCTTCCCATGAGCACTTCCGAGAGATCCACGAACACATCCAAAAATTCCAACGCCCGGGACATTTCTTTGACCTTGTCGTACATCTCGGACACCTGATGAATTTCGTCCTGAAGACTTTTGACCCGGGCATCGCGGTCGGCGACTTCACGGGCGTAATCGCGGGACTTGGCCTCGATCACCGTGATTTCTTCCCGCATGTTTTGCCGGTTCACCGCGACCCAGCGCAGGGCTTTTTGCGCCATGCGGTAGGTGAGCGCGATTCCAAGCGCGTACTGTATCCAAACAAAAGGATCCATCTCGGCAAATAAATAGGCCGAGACGATTGCCAGCACCCCGATCGCCACCAGGACGACGCGCGCCACCCAGGACGAAACCAAATCCGGCTGAAAAAATAAAAAGAAGAGAAGCCCCTGAATCGCAAGGTAGCTCCACATCAGCGCCAATCCCCGCTCATAGCGAAACCACCCGATTGCGGCCTGCATGCTTGGCGCGGTACAGCCTCAAATCCGCTTTTTGGATCAGCTCATCCCGCGATACGCCGTCGGAAGGATACTGGGCGACACCAAATGATAGCGTGATCGTTCGCGCTTCGCGCCGCAGCTTCATGGGACGGGACTCCACGGCGGTCCGCATCGCTTCCGCGATCTGCGCGGCTTCCTCGATCGACTTTTGCGGAAGAATGATAATAAATTCCTCGCCCCCGTAACGGCCCACGATATCGGTGGGTCCCACACAGCTCTTCAAGATTTCTGCGACATTGCGCAGCACGAAGTCGCCCGCGGTGTGCCCGAACTCATCATTGTACTTTTTAAAATAATCGATATCGGCCATGATGACCGAGAACGGCGAAGTGTGACGCGCGGACCGCTGAATTTCTTCCGTGACCCGCTCCTGAATGTATCTGAGCAGATAGCAGTCCGTCAGACTGTCCATGATCGAAAGTTCACGCGTCTTTTGGAACAGAAGAATATTTCGGATCACCACCGCGCTCAAATCCGCGACAATGTCCATGAGCCGAAGATCATCCGTATGAAACATCCCCGGTTTATCGGACGCCAACCGCAGCACACCACACACCGTCGACTTGGACACCAACGGCACCACGCAGAGAGACCGATCCCGAGGCGTCGGCGCCCCTTCTTTTAAAAATCTAAAATCCGTCCGCGCGTCCTCGATCAAAAGCGGCTGAGACCGCTTGATCACCCAATCGTCGTACTCGTTGCCGCGCTTGGCCTTTTCCTCGCTTCCGTCGCGCGAAAACTGCGCGATGAGCCCAAGTCCGGCGGAGCTGTCGTCGCTCACATAAAGGAGCACGCGGTCCGCCTCAGGCACCATTTCGCCGACTTCCTTCACGATGATGCGGCCGGTCGCCTCCAGGTTGTCCGCCGATTTCAGATGGTCCGAAAATTCCCTCATGTATTGAAGCCGTTCGAGCTTTCGGGTCAAGGCGGACAAAAGGCGGGACTTTTCTTCGAGCATTTTTTGAGCGAGGTTCAACCCTTCCTGAATTTTGTCCCGCTCCATCATCTTGGCGAGTTTTTCCCGGCCGATCTTGTCCGTGATGTGCTTAAGCCAGAGGTACAGCAGCGCCACGGTCACGATGTGCACTCCCATCCCCAGCTCCCCCAGGTCCAGCATGAGATAGGCCGCCAACAGCGACACGGCCGCCGCAAAAACAATGAACAGGATTCTTCCGCACAAAAACCAGGTCAGGATCAAGATGATATTGGATAGATACAGGTTGACCAGAGTGATCTGGCGCGAAAAATCCAGATCCTTTTCGAGGATGGGCAGGTAGGAAAAAAACAGGACGAACCAGATCAAAAATGCCGCGATCGGAATAAAAAACGAAGGGACCAGCGAAACTTTGGGCGAGGCCATATTAGCCGGCCTTCATTGGGGCGGGGCGCTTTGCGTCGAAAAAGCTAGACGATGGTTTCTTCGGTGCCGGCGTCAAAAAAGTGACCACGGTTGACATCAAAAACCATGTCGATGTCGGTATTCGGCTCGACCTGAACCTGGCCGGACACGCGCGCGATAAATCCGACCGTGCCGCACTTCATGTACAGAAATGTTTCGGAGCCCATCGGCTCAACGACTTCACAAACCGCTTTGGTGATATTCCGCGGGTTCTTGTCCGAAATAAACAGCTTGTCATAAATATCCTCCGGACGAATTCCGAAGATCAGGGGTTTGTTGGCGTAGGGGGTCAGGCGTTTTTCCCATTCTTCCGGGACGGCGACGCGAAGTTCCGCCGAAACAAAAGTGTACCCTATCCCTGTTTTTTGCAAAGTCCCCATGAAGGTGTTGATCGGAGGAGAGCCGATGAATTCGGCCACAAACTTATTCCGCGGACTGCGGTACACGACCGCGGGGGTGGCAACCTGCTGGATCTCACCGTCCTTCATGACGACGATCCGGTTACCGAGCGTCATCGCCTCGGTTTGATCGTGCGTCACATAGATCATCGTGGTCTTGAGCCGGATGTGAAGCTTGTTGATCTCCGTGCGCATCTGCACGCGCATCTTGGCGTCCAGATTGGAAAGCGGTTCATCGAACAAAAATGCAATGGGCTTCCGCACGATCGCCCGGCCCACGGCCACACGCTGGCGCTGACCGCCTGAGAGCTCCTTGGGTTTTCTGGTTAAAAAATCGCCCAGACCCAGAATATCCGTCGCTTCCTTCACCCGTGCCTGAATTTCGGATTTTGGAAAATTACGGAGCTTGAGGGCAAACGCCATGTTGTCATACACCGTCATATGCGGATACAGTGCGTAGTTCTGAAACACCATTGCGATATTGCGGTCTTTGGGCGGAACATCGTTGACCAGCTGATCTCCGATAAAAATCTTGCCCTCCGAAATACTTTCGAGTCCCGCGATCATGCGCAGCAGGGTCGACTTGCCGCAACCGGAAGGGCCGACGAGAACCAAAAGCTCCCCCCGTTCGATTCCGATACAGCACTTTTTAACGGCCTTGATTCCGTTGGGATAAATTTTGGAAACATCGATCAGACTGACCTGGGACATAGCGGCTACTTGCCTTTCTTCCGCGAAGCGGATGAGCCGGCCCGGCTTGACGGCTTGGCGGGATCTTTTTTAAACATGGCTGAAAAATATGCCAACCGGGATTTGAGGTCGCGGCGGTTGATCACCTGATCCAACCAGCCGTGCTCAAGCAAAAATTCAGAAGTCTGAAACCCATCCGGCAATTTTTGACGGATAGTCTGCTCGATCACGCGCGGTCCCGTAAACCCGATGAGCGCACGGGGCTCCGCGACAATGATGTCGCCCAAAGACGCATAGCTGGCCATGATGCCGGCCATCGTAGGGTTGGTCAAAACGGAGATAAAAAGCTGTCCCGCGCGATGATGGCGCGCCAGAGCGGCGGAAGTTTTGGCCATTTGCATAAGGGATAAGGCGCCTTCATACATACGGGCGCCCCCGCCGGAACCGGAAACGATGATGACGGGAAGCCGTTTTTTGGTCGCGAGCTCAATAGCGCGGGTGAGCTTTTCTCCCACCACCGAACCCATCGAACCCATAATAAACCTTGAGTCGGTGACGCCGATCACCGCGCGCTGCCCCTCAATGAGAGCCGTGCCGGTCACCACTGCATCCCTCAATCCGGTCCGGGCGCGCTCGTCTTCCAGCTTGTCCACATAGGCCTTTGGACCCTGAAACTTGATCGGGTCAATGGAATGCACCTCGAAGTCCATTTCTTCAAAACTTTTTGGATCGGCCAGAGAGTCAACGCGCTCATAAGCGCCAAGGGTCATGTGATGGTCGCACTTGGGGCAGATGCGGAGATTCTCCTCGAGCGCCTTGTTGTAGACGATATCAAAACAGGCATCACACTTGGTCCAAAGACCTTTAGGAATGTCCTTCTTTCGATCGCTTTTGGCGGTCGAAATCTTGACATTTTCAGTCGGATCCACCTGGGGTCTGGGTTGGGCTTCAGCCATTGTTGGGGCAGAATTTATCATGTTTAATAATCGGAGGATATTATCATAAGACCCCCCATGCTTCAAGGAAACCTTAAGCAAAATATCTAAAGTTTGTTTTATTTACAGTACTAGTCTGCTAGTTTGACTTTAAAAATAAGCAGCGTCATGTCATCGTGCTGGGGAGCGGTACCGACAAATTCCCGAAGGCCTTTTAAAATATGCTCACGAATCGCGGCGGCCGGCTCCGCGCGATGCCGCTTGGCGATCTCGGTCATTCGGCCGATCTCAAAGTCCTGCACCCGCCGATTGCGGGCTTCCGACACACCGTCCGTGTACATAAAAAAAACATCTCCTGGAAGCAAGTCCACTTCCACCCGACCGAACTCCACATCCGTCATAAGACCAATCGGCATGCCGCCGTCTGGATTTAATTCGTCCGACTCGCCGCCGGCCCGTATCCGCAGCACTGGCATATGGCCCCCGTTGGAAAGAATGAACCGTTTTTGAGCCAGATCCACCACCGCATAGTTCATCGTTACAAAAAGGCCGCTGGTGGAATCCCCTTCCGCCAGACTGTTGTTGAGTTTGGTCAGCGTCAAAGCGGGGTCGTCGCCCGAGGCGGCCGCACAGAACTTAAATTCGGCGACCGACCTGGCCATAAAAAGTGCCGCCGGGATGCCCTTGCCCGACACATCTCCGCACATGATCCCCAGATGCGTCTCGTTCAACCGCAGCGCCGTGTACAAGTCTCCCCCGACATGTTTGGCCGGAAGCATGTAGACATCCATTTCGTAACCCGGCACCTCCGGCAGCGCCGATGGCAGAAGACTTCTTTGGATGCGGCTGGCGATCGAAAGTTCCGCCTCGATCATTTCGCGCTTGCGCTTTTCCTGCATCGTGCGCCAAACCGTCGCCGAAAGATAGATCGACCAGTAGAGAACCGACGGATAAAAAAGATCCAGCCAGCGATGGCCCCAAACAAAAAGCGCCGCATTTAATCCGATGAAGAGCACCCACCCTCCAAGATACGCGGCTACCCCCAGCGGCAGCCGGCGAATTCGGGCAATATTCCAGCTGATGATCGACAGCAGAAGGGCCACCGCCAAATTCACCCAGCGCGGCAGCCTCACCATAAATCTCCCGTCCATGACATTTTGAAAAAAATCCGCGTGGATGCCGACCTGCGGATACAGCGGATCGATCGGCACCGCGTTGATATCGTGCGTTCCGACCGCGGTCAAACCGACCAAACACACCTTGTCCTTGAGCTGATTGAGGTCCCAATCCGTTTTTTCGTTCTTGAGTGATTGGCCGTAGGAGGCAAGCACCGAAACATAGGGAACATGGTTGAAGGCTTCAAGCCATTTTCCATGAAAACTCACCAGAGTCTCGCCCTTTTCATCGACCGGAATCCGAACCTTTCCGCCCAAATTGATCCAACCGGGCTCAAAGCGGACATCCTCCGGAGCAACGCCCAGACTGTTCATCGCCAAATACAGTCCAAGCTGAAACCGCGGCTTTCCGTTTTCCCATATGACCGGCATCAACCTTCGGCGTTTTCCGTCCGGATCAGGCGTGACATTAACATGAGCCACGCCGGCAGAAGCATTCCGAAAAGTATCCAGGAGCGGAGCGATCACTTTCTCCGCGATCGGCCGGCCGAATTTCACCGCGTGCGGCGCTTCCATGGCTTCACAAAAGAAGGTCTTGCCGAATCTACGGACCGCTTCCGTCATGTCGGCGTCGGACGCAGACGGCTCGACAAAAAGAATATCCAGCCCGGCCGACCTGGCCTTTGATTCCCTAAGCGCGTCCAAGAGCACCGCATGGTATTGCCGATCGAACGGCCAGCGGCCGATCAGGTTGAGGGTGTTGTCTTCAATGTCGATCAGGAGAATTCGGTCGGAGGGGGGTGATGCCGGCACCAGCTGACAGCGCCAGTCATATGCCTGAAGCTCGTAAATTTCGCACCAGCGCATCCAAGACGCGGCGCCGGCGATCAAAATAAAAGAAATTATGCCGACCGGCAGCGCGGCCCGGTTTATTTGTTTTACGGCCGATTTTATCCAGCCGGGCCAAACCAACGGATTGACCTACTTCTTATTGCCGGGAAGAAATAAAAAACCGCTTTTGCCGGAACCGGAAGCCTCCGAAGAGGACCCGCCGGCCGGCGCCGATAATTCTGCGCGGATCTTCGACTCAAGGGCTTGCAGCCGCTGTTTTTCGATGCCTCGCTCCACACGCAGACGAACCATTTCTTCCGGGGTGTGATCCTTACCCTTCATCAAAACCTTCCAGGGATGATGACGGACATCTTCGCTGAATTCCTTGAAGTACTCCGAGGTGACTTCGAGATTGGCC
>JAGVCY010000111.1 GCA_020058965.1 Candidatus Omnitrophota bacterium
ATTGAGCTACGGGCGCAAAAAGGGTGTGGCGAGAGGACGGTATTATACACGAGGCGGAGAGATTAATCGGAAAGTTGGGCATCCAACGAAGCAACTTTGGACCTGACGCGGTCGATCGCGGTTTTGGAATCGGCGGGGGTGAAAAGTTTCAGCGCCTGGCGGTAGGCAGTCAGAGATTTTTTTAATTGGCCTGAATTTTCAAAGGCTTCGGCTAGCAGAAGCCAGGTTTTACGGCGTTCAAAAGGCTCGGCTGTCGCGACTTCCATTTTTTTGACTGCGGATTGCAGAGATTCGGATGCGAGGACGGGATCGCTGTGTTTTTTTAAGTAAATCTCACCCAGGGCGGCGTCCATTTGCCAGCTCAGCGGATTATCCCGACGACCGCGTTCAAGCAGCGTGATGGCCTCATCCGTGCGGTCAAGATGCGAATCAAGCCAGTAGGCGGTCGTGAGAAGCGCCGTGACATGGTGGGGGTCAAGCTTGCTCGCAGCCGCAAGGAACGGGATCATCTCGGCGAGCTGACCGCCTTGGGCCTCGCGGTGCTCTGCAGGAGCGACTTGTAGCTTCACGCTAGAAACCCAATCTCGGGCAGAAGCAGAGCCGGCTTCGTGATTGGCTTCGTGATCGGTATCGTGATCCGCATCATGACCATGCTCATGCTGCTCGTGCTCGCCCACCGCTTCATGCTCATGAGCGGTTTCGTGGTCCGCGCGCCCCTCGCTCGCCAAATACCGCCCGCCGCCATGAAAATAAATATCGGCCTTCATGAACGCCAAGTCCCCGATCGCTTCTTTAAACGACCCGATCGCCCGACCCAGCGGATCTCCGCTCTCGATGGACCCGGGCTCAAGACCGGCCGCTACACCGGCCTGTAGCGGTGCCACCATAAGCCCGGCCGCCGCGAGCCACAAAGCACAGGCAAAGGCGGGAAACAACAAACCGCGGTCACGCATCAGGCCGTCGTCCCCGCTTTACGGAACTTGAACCAGCCGAGGGTTAAAAACACCATGACGAAGAGCGCGGCATAAGCGGCGAGACACGCGACCAATCCGGCCGACAGTGCGGGCCAGTCATGAATAAATCGTGTCCTCATATCAAAGAATTCAAAGTGCGGCAAGGCCGAATACACCGCCCACAGCACATACCGGCCCGGCAACGGAACTTGCGCGGTTGACGAAAGCAGCGTGCCGCCGTAAATATTCATCATGAAAAATAGCAGTAGCGTCACCAAAACATTGGCCGCCGTTGTCAGATAGGCCGACAGCCCTACCGATAGCGCCGCGAGCACCGCCAGGGCGAATAAAAAAAGCACAAAGGTCTGGACGGCCAATACCATCGGCAATCCGCCTGCCTTCATCCAGGCAAAAGCCGCAAAAAGCACAAAAAACACCGTGAAGCACGCAGCCGTGGCCGCAAAACTTCCGGCAAATTTTCCAAACATCACTTCGAACCGCCCGATGGGCTTGGAGAGCAGGACTCCGAGCGTTCGGTTCTGCAGCTCCGATGGCAACTGCCGTGCCGCAAGCCCCGAACCCAGCACCGCCGAAAAAATAAACGCGAGCGCCAACCCTATTTCGAGCAGGTAGCGATGTACATTGGAAATCTGATAGAACTCGATCCGCGACGCGTAAGCCAGGAGCACCACGCCAAAAAAGAGCGCGACATAAAAGTCCTTTTTTCTAAAGGCCTCCAAAATAACAAGTCGCGCCACCGCACTGATACGCCGAATCATCGCGCGCCCCCGTCCGCGTTTTTGATCGTATCAATAAAGAACCGCTCCAAATTGTGTTCCTTGCCGGCCAGCACGGATTCCACCGAGCCGGTCTTGATGATTTTTCCGTTTTTTATGATCGCGATCGTATCGCACAGCAATTCCGCTTCCGAGAGCTCGTGAGAAGAGAAAAAAATTGTTTTGCCTTGATGCCGCAGATCTTTGAGCAGACTTCTCAGGTCCATCCGCGCGATCGGATCGAGTCCGGAAGTCGGCTCATCCAGGATCAGCGTGTCCGGGTCGTGGATGAGCGCCTGCGCCAGACTGATTTTTTGCGTCATTCCTTTTGAAAAAGTTTTGATCTGTCGGTTGCGTACTTCCCACATTCCGACGAGCTTGAGCAGCTCTTCGATCCGCCGCGTCAGAAGCCCGCGCTCCACGCCGCAGATATCCCCGTAAAACCGGAGGATTTCCATCGGAGTCAAAAAGCGGTAGTACATCGCCTCTTCGGGCAAAAAACCGATGCGCCGCCGCGCGGACGGATGGTCGGGCGAAACTCCGTGGACAAGAACTTCGCCGGAAGCGGGTTGGATGAGGCCGAGCAGGGATTTGATCGTCGTGCTTTTTCCAGCCCCGTTGGGCCCTAAAAAGCCGAACATTTCGCCGGCCCGGACCTTCAAATCCAGTCCATCAAGCGTCGTTTTGGTTCCGAAGCTGACCCGAAGGGCCCGGCATTCAAGCGCATAATTCATTTTAAGAAATCCCCCTCCATTCCCGCCAAGATCAATGACTGCGCCCCGAAGGGTCCGAATGGTCTGAATGATCTAAGTGATTTGAGTGACCCGCGCAGCCCGAGTGATGTACTTTTTCGTGAAGGTACTCGTCGCGAATCCGGACAAATATGAGCGGCACGGCAATATCCCCCGCGATGCACGGGATCACCAGCGCCGTAAAAAGGGTGAGGCCGATGACCGCAAGCGCACGCGCGTCGACGACCGGAACAAAACTCATGAGGTACAGCGTGGAAGCGGCCGTCGCGATCAAAATGTGCAGGAGGTGAAACTCCCGATTGCAATGGCCGAAGAATTTAAAGCCGCAGAGTCCCATCCCCACGCCTGCCACTGCCGACGCCACAACTCCCGCGGGATGCTCCAGGATGCAAAGGTGCAATCCGGCTGTGTACCCAAAAAGACTCAGGCCCACATAAGGAATGAGGATGTCACTCGCCGTACAAAGCGTGACCGCGCTCACCACCGAAACAGGGATCGCCTTAAAAAGGGAATCTCGATACGATTTAAAGATCGCCACTCCCGCCGCGCCGCTAAAAAAGATGTGCAGCATATGCGCCAAATGGAATTCTTCTTCGCCGAAGTTCAGTTGTCCGCCGACCCCCATGCGTGTCGCCAAAACAAACGCGACGCCGGCCGCCACCCCCGTCAGCGTGAACGGCAGATGGGAGATGAATTCCTCCCGGGCATAAGTTTTAAATTCACTGAAGCGTTTCATCGGACAACATTATCGCACAAACATCCTCTATGCTAGAATCTTGGGATGTTTAAAAAAATCCTGATCGCGCTGGTCGTCCTCGCTCTTTTGGCCCTGCTGGCTTTTGGCCTGGCGGTCCGCAAACTTCCATCTCTGGTGGTTCAGCAACTCCGCCAAACATTGGGGCGGGAGGTGTCCGTGGAATCCATCCGACTCGATTTCCCGTTTCGGGCTAAGATGACGGGCCTGCTGATCACCGAGAACGAACCGTTCAAGGGCGAACCGGCTTTTTTTGTCCAAAGCGCCGTCGCCACAGTCGACCTTCTTCAGATCGTTACTTCCAAAAAACTTGTATTTCTGAATCTGGAACTGACACGCCCGCGGATCATTTTTAGAAAACAGGCGGGGAAGGTTTATAACGCGTTTCGGTTGAAACCGGCTGAAGTTAGAACGACCGGAGTCGGCGCTCCTTCCGGAAGCGCGGCCTCACCCGTTTTGCTTCCGATCGAGTTCAAGCGCATTTTGATCCGAGACGGCGAGCTTCAGCTGATGGACTACGATGTGGATCACAAGGGCTTCGTGATCAGCCTGCTGCGCGTAACAGCCGAGATCGAAGACCTGACGCTTCCGTCCGACAATCGCCGCATCTCATTTGCGCTCGAATCCTTTTTGGATCAGGGCCGTGACACCCCCGCGGCACATCTGACTTTTTCGGGTGATTGGCGCCGCGTAACGATGGACGGAAAAGCGGAGATGAAGCTCACCGGCCTGTCCCTGCCTTACTTCAGCCCCTACACGGCGTTTGTCACACCGGCTCAGATCTCCGACGGTGAGTTCGACCTCGCCGCGACAGCCCAAAGCCGCGAGGGTGATTTGACCGCAAATTCCCGTTGGTCCCTCCGTCGGCTGGCCTTCGCCAAAACGGAAGCCGGTGACGAGCTGTTTGGCTTTGATGCCAATGCGATCAAAAATATTTTAACCGGAGGCTCCGGCAACATCAGCCTGGATCTGGTGCTGCGAATGAATTTAAGGGACCGCAAGACCCCCTTCGGAACGATCCTCCGCAAGAGTCTAAGGTCCTCCATCAAGGTCAATTTTTTAACCAGCTTCAACTCGGCCGTCCAAAGCACCGTCAGCCAGATCGTCACCGAGATTTCAGATCCTTCCAAAAAGCAGAATTGGAAAGACCTGATCAAAAAAAACAAACTCGAAGATGTCGTCAACAAAGTGATGGGTCAGCAATAAGCCCGCCACAAATCCGGCAAATCACAACAAATTCAACAAATCCGATTTCTTGAGTTCTCCCCTCCGTTGAAGTATAGTGTCCCCCTGCTTTTCAATATCGATCCGCAGTCTGCTCAAAAGGTAGCGTATGCGAGGCGCGAGGGGGCGCCGCGTGGTATTCCCACGCAAGCTCCCGAGCAACGAAGCAGACGCTGCCTTTTCAGCAGACTGCACATGGTGGGCGTAGCTCAGTTGGTTAGAGCGCAAGATTGTGGCTCTTGAGGTCGCGGGTTCAAATCCCGTCGCTCACCCCATTTTTTCCTCTCACGAGGGCTCATCCGAGAGGAATAAGGTTCCGGTTCATCGCACAAATGCGGGTTTCCCCATGTCTTTGAAACATCGCGAGATGCGTGATCTTTGCATGGGGAAAATCCTGAATTTTTCAAATTTCGTAATCATCCGCTAAAGCCAGCCATGAACTCGTCCGTCTACCTCCAAAATAAGCCCAATCATCTCAAAACCGGCTCGTAGTAAACGATTCCTAGTAAATGACTATGTGTACACACGTCATTGCGAGGCCCGCCCCCGGCGGGCCGAAGCAATCTCCCAGAGGACCGATTCTGTTATTGAATTTGGAGGAGCTGCTGCCAACCGGCTTCTTGCTTCTGCCAGTCAGCTTCGTTTGTTATTTCCCGGAGCTTGTATTCCGGGATTTCAGAGAGGCGTTTATCGTCAGAGAGGAGAATATCCTCTTGAATTCGGGACGAAAGAAGCGTCATGGTCATAAGCTGGTTGATCCGCGCATGGCTCATGTTGAGATGGCCGGTTAGCTGTTTCAGGGTGTTTATCTTGCCAGCATCCAGCAACCCTTCGATCTGGTGGGCGAGAACCAGGCTCCGCCGTAATTTGGGCTCATTTTTTATCTCCACTTTCTTCACGACACGAATGTGCTTCAAGTCTTTCAGATCCACGCCAAATTCACGCCTCTCGCCATCCTTGCGAAGAGTAACCCTGAGTATTGAGTCTTTGGCGCTATAGTCGGCTGCCTTGAGCAGGGACTTTACCACCATAATTCGCTCTTCAAGCGTCAGTCCAGCCCAAACCTTCTCTTTGAGCATTGGTTCCTGGCTCAATTGACGCAGGAGGTTTATCACCACACCTTCCATTTTATCTGCGGTAACCGACCTTGTCGGGCAATCCTGTCGGCCTCGCTTCATGGCATTGAGACAAACATAGTAGAGGTACTTACGGTTGCCTTTCCTCGCGTAGGTATGACACATCGCCGCATCACAGTTTTTGCAACGGAGTAAGCCACCCAAAAGACCCAGATGCTTGGTGTTCTTGGATATGCCTCTTTCGCGGCGGTTGCTTGCCAGGATCTCGTTCGCTTCGTGGAAAGTTGCTTCAGGAATAATCGCTTCATGGAGTCCTTGATGAATTTCGCCTCCGTAGAAGGTCTTGCCCGCATAGAGCCAGTTCTTGACGATGAGTTGAATATTCGTGTTCTTGAATCTGACCGCGCCGGATGGTTTGCCCTTGCGGATGTAGGTCTTGGTTCTCAAGTCTTTTTCATTCAGGATTTTGGCCA
>JAGVCY010000056.1 GCA_020058965.1 Candidatus Omnitrophota bacterium
ACGCCTCGTCGCACATGAAGTCTTCCGAAGACAGGGGGCTCCTTCCTCCGGACCGGACGAATTCAAATCAGATATGACTTTAAAATTAGGGGAGGGGGCCCTATAATTGCGGCATGGCAAATTTAATAAAATCTAAGAGTGAGAAGGTGCGGATCGCGTTGGTGCAGATGAGGATGAGCGCGGATAAGGCGATGAACCTTAAAAGCGCGGAGAAGTGGATTCGGAAGGCGGCGCTTAAAAAAGCGCAGATTGTTTGTTTGCCCGAGATGTTTCAGACGGAGTATTTTTGCCGCACTGAGAATAAGAAAAATTTTGATCTGGCGGATTCGATTCCGGGGGTGGCGACGGAACGGTTGAGTGAGTTGGCGAAAGAACTGGAGGTGGTGATCGTCGCGCCGCTTTTTGAGAAGCGGGCGAGGGGGTTGTATCACAACAGCCTGGTTGTGATCGACGCGGACGGGAAGTTACTGGGCACTTATCGCAAGATGCATATTCCGGATGATCCGAATTTTTATGAAAAGTATTATTTTGCGCCGGGGGATTTGGGATTCAAAACTTTTCAGACGCGGTACGCGAAGATCGGGACGCTGATCTGCTGGGATCAGTGGTATCCGGAGGCGGCGCGGCTCACGGCACTACAGGGCGCCGAGATTATTTTTTATCCGACGGCGATCGGTTGGCATGACTCCGAGCCCAAGCAGGCGCGGGCGCTTCAGCGGCGGTCGTGGGAAACGATTCAGACTTCGCACGCGGTGGCCAACGGCGTTTTTGTCGCGGCCGCCAATCGGACGGGGCGTGAGAAAAGACTGCAATTTTGGGGCTCTTCCTTTATTACGGGGCCAGATAGTGCCGTGCTGTCGCAGGGCTCTGTTGAGCGGGAAGAAATAGTTTTTGCGGACTGCGATCTGGGTCTCATCGAAAAACAGCGCCGCGAATGGCCGTTTTTACGCGATCGCCGCATCGACGCCTACAAGCCCATCACAAGGCGGTACTCGGATTGAAGACGAGCTATGAGAGATTGCCTCGGACGCTTCGCGTCCTCGCAATGACGGATTCCGAATGACCCCCCAATCTCAAGGTTTTTTTATGCCGGCCGAATGGGCGCCGCACGAGGCGACCTGGTTGAGCTGGCCCAATAACAAGGACACCTGGACCGAAGAAATGGACGCGGTCGAGGCGGCTTTTGCGCAGGCGGTCGAGTGCCTATCTCAGGGGGAGATCGTGAAGATCTTGGTCGATTCGGATCAGGAGCAGGAGCGGGCTCGCGCCATCCTTAATCAGCGGCCCATGCGATGGGGCAATATCAAATTCATCGTTCATCCGACGGTGGATGTGTGGATCCGCGATTACGGTCCGAATTTTTTGATCTATCAGAAAGCCAGCGGCGGCAAAAAAGAACTCGGCTACAACAAATGGGTCTTCAACGCTTGGGGAAACAAGTACGCGGACCTGGCGACGGACACGGCGGTTTTTGACGATCTTGCGTCGCGCGTTCCGGGCCGGCGGTTCGAACCGAAGATCGTTCTCGAGGGCGGGTCGATCGAGGTCAACGGCGAGGGGGTTTGCCTCACGACCGAACAGTGTCTGCTCAACCCGAACCGCAATCCCAAGCTGAACCGCGGTCAGATCGAACGGAAGTTAAAGGAACACCTGGGGGTTCAAAAAATTCTGTGGCTGGCCGAGGGCGTCGAAGGGGACGACACCGACGGCCATATCGATGACATTGCCCGCTTCACGGACGCGCGCACGATCCTCGCCGTTTACGAAGAAAATAAAGCCGATAAAAATCACGCCATCCTCCACGAAAACTGGGAACGGCTCGAATCCATGACCGACGCCAAAGACCGCCCTTTCCGCCTGTTCAAGCTCCCGATGCCCGAACCGGTGATCTACGGCAGCAACCGTGTGCCGGCCAGCTACGCCAACTTTTTAATCACCAACAAGCATGTTCTAGTCCCCGTCTTCGGCCAAAAGCGCGACGCGGAAGCCCTCAAGATCATCACCCCACTTTTTCCCAACCGCGAAGTCGTCGGCATCAACTGCAAAGTCATGGTCCGCGGCTTCGGCACGCTGCACTGCGCCTCCCAGCAACAACCCGCCATCTAGAATTGGTCAAATTCAGCTCTAATTCGCAATATCAGCCATAAACTTGAAAAGGGGTGTTTTGTCATGTAGACTCCCTTAACTACTTGTATTTACAAGTAGTTATGATTTTTATGCATAAAAAATATACACATAGACTAAGACTTATGGCTTTAGTCCTGATAGGGACTTTTGGCGTCCAGGAGCTGTCCTATGCGGCTCCGGGCGCCTCAACCACTCCGGCGGTGAGCGCGCGGAGTTTTCCTGCTTCCCAAGCACCTGCCGAAGCCATTCTCAAAGACCCCAGCCTATTTGAAGCTCCCAATGATTTTTCGATCTTGCAGGAAATTCACAGCGGCCACGCCGGTCGGCCCTTCATCATCCACATCCAGGACGCCCACTCCAACCTTTCCGGTCAGGAAAACCTCGCCAAGACCCTCGATCAGATCATGGCCCGCTACGGCGTTTCACTCATCCTTTCCGAAGGCGGCACGGGGGACTGCTCCCTCACGCCGCTGAAGAAGATCGCCTCGCCCCAAATCTGGAAGCGCGTCGCCAAGCGTTATCTGACCGACGGAAAACTCTCCGGAGAGGAATACCTGAATCTCGCCTCCGACCGTCCGATGAAAATCCAGGGCATCGAGGATATTTCGCTTTATATGAAAAGCGTCCAAAGCTACGGCGAGCTCGCGGACAAGCGCCAAAAAATCCTGGAGTACATCCGCCAGATCCAGCTCGCGGTCGACAAGTTAAAAAACAAGCTTTATCCCGACGAACTCCTGGCGTATGAAAAAAAGTTGTCAGCCGCAAGATACTTGAACTCGAACGGAGCGCAAGCCGGTTCCGGCTCCGGAACGGACGACACGCTGGAGCACTTCAAGGCGCTCCTCGAGCTCGCCCAAAAAAACAACCTGAACTTCGGCGACCTCCCCGGCGTCCAAAATCTCATCGCGCTCCAAGCCGCGGAACGGCGTTTGGATTTTAACGCCGCGAATTCAGAGCAGGAGGCCTTGATCGGCGAGCTCGTCCGACTTGGCGGCGACGCGAATTTAGAGTCGCACCTGAAGCAAATGCGGCAATTGAACGGCAACCCCGCCTCTCAACTCGCCTACTTCCAAAACACTTTGGATATTGCCCAGTCAAAAAATATCGACGTCTCCATCGCCAGATTTCCAAACCTGCTGTCCTACCTCGAGTACCTCAAAAACTTCTCCCAAATCGACCTGGATTCGCTCTTCGGCGAAATGGAACGATTGGAAAACAGGACCTATCTTTTATACCTGACTCCTCAAGATTCCCGTTCCTGGGCCGGCGGATCGGGCCGTCAAATCCGCTCCATCGACCAGTACCTCAAGCTCCTTCGAGCCGCCTATTCCATCCGGATGACGACCCAGGAATTCAACGCGTTCAAAGCCAACGAACCGGACTTCGCCACACTCGGCTACCTCGCCTTCATCAACCGCAAGCTCGCCGAGTTCGGATATTTCGGAGATCTAGTCCCTTACACCGACCTGATGGAAGAGGGGAAGAATCACCTGGAGGCCTTTTATGAATCGGCCGCTCAGAGAGACTTGGCGTTCATCCAAAACACCGCGCAAGCTCTGACCGACGAAAAACAAAAAATCGCGGTGCTCATCTCCGGCGGTTATCACACGGCACATCTGAAAAAACTTTTTCAGGAACAAGGCTACTCCTACGCGGTCCTGACCCCGCTCGTCACCTCCGAAACCGACCAAGCCAGCTACGAAAAACGCCTCCTCGCCCCGATCCGGAAAGAAGCCGTCAAAATCGAATTGTCCGAAGGCCGCAAATCCACCTCCGACGGCGTGATGTCCCTGCTCCTGCGGGCGGGTCTGAACACCGATGCAGATCTTCTTCAACGATACAGTCGGTCCGAACTGACGGCGCTTGCGCAAGCGGCCGCCCGCCTCGCCGGCACGCCGGAAGTGAACGTGGCAAATGCAATTCAACAAATGTTATCTAAGCCGATCCAGCCACTCAATCAAGCCGCCGGCATTGAACAGCCGAAGTCACCGGCTCAGTCCGCCGCGCGGCTGGCGGAGCGGTCGATTTGGAAGGGGCTGATTGTCAACGTGATAGTAAAAGCCGTCGTATTATTTTTAACTTTTACCAGCGGGTTAACCTTATCCAGCGCGGCTGATCCGCAAGAAGGCCGAACGGCTCAATCGTCGACAGTAAAACCGTTTAAACTTCCGGCGGATATAATCGAACAGATGTTGCGTTATGTCACATATCCTCCACAGGAATATATAGCGAGTCTCAGGAGCAGCCCTCAGATCGCACAAGATTTAAAGGGGTTCAAACTCGTATCCGATGCGGATTCCAAATTGGAAGCGGTGATATTCCAGGTAGGCGATTTTGTGGGTCTGAACATGGTCGACGAACTGGCCTCCAAGTTACGGGAGGACGTCAAGTTGATTGTTGTCACCCCGAACGGTTCGGTCGCCAAGCAGGTTTTGGGGCGGTTAAAGGCTAAAGGAATAAAAAACCTGGACGGGCGTCTGCGCTTTGTCCTGGCCGGCAACATCAGTTCATGGGGCAGGGATCCTTATTTGGTGCTGATCGATCCTAAAACACAGCGGTTTAGTTTATTGCCCGCAAAAGGAGACAGCGGAACAAGATTAGATTCACGTATCGGCCATTTTATTATGGAGCATGACATTGTCGATTCACTGGTTGCCAACAGTAATAGAGATAACGTCACGGACCTTCAGGG